>CATLBW010000005.1 GCA_949879775.1 uncultured Lachnospiraceae bacterium | reverse complement strand
ACTTTGAAATTTCTAATTGTTTTTTTGATCACTTTCACCTTCTTCCGTTTCGTAACTATTTACTGTATAAGTCCAGTACTAAGCGGCAGTACAGCCGTCAAGCTTGCTTGTAAGGATGTACTGACATTTGGTACGACAACAGGTATGATGCAATAACATAAATAAGCATATTACTTAATTATGTTTGCAATCGACCGGATTGCGAATGTCTGTTAGGATTGCGAGAATGCGAAGCATGAAGCAATCCGTGGACTTATCTATGTGGTGTTGCCTGCAAAGCAGGCATGTCAGTTTGCTTGATTTACAGTTTCAATGGAAAGATAACTATTTCCTCACCATAATAAATTAACCTAATCCCCATGTTGTACTTCGCACGACACAAAATCAGCACCACCTGTCTAACGAGTGGTTTGCTCTGCGTTTTTCCATGATTGAAGTGTAATGATGACTGGGCAACATCTTTTGCTGTATAGAATCATTTTTCAATCCATCTGAAAACCATGTATTTTTCATTATCACTCCTTTTATTGGTATTGCAAATAATCAATTATATTCGTTTTATCGAAGATATTCAAACAGTTAAAAATGATTTATACTTATTGCATAGACTATTAGAATATGTGGCAAGTTTAGGATGTGTGGCAAGTTTAAAAAATTATATCATTTAAATTCATTAAGTTGTACTACGATTATTTTCAAATCGTCTACTTTCACAACGTATAATTTCGTTACGCATACTATCGTTCTGTTGCATTTTTATTTATTGGGTCATAATGTTGGTGGAGGTGGTTTTTTGGTCGATTACAGTCCACTTTGGGAAACTATGAGAAAGAAAGGTATATCCCAATATTACCTAATAAAAAAGGGCGGGATAGACAATAAAACAATATACAATATAAAAAGAAATGAGAATATAACCTTATTGGCATTAGAAAGAATCTGCATTGCGCTGGATTGCACCCCTGATGAAGTTATTTCTTTTCATCCATAATATCCATGCACAATGCATCAATGATATTTTATCATTTTTACATAATTGGCCTTGAATTTTGAAGGATGCCACAAAGTCCAAATTCAATACTAAAATATTTTCTAAAAATTTGCGTCACGATATCTTGAGGCGATGCGAAGCATCGTTCTTAGATATCGGGAGCAAATCTTGGAAATTAACCAGCAAATAGAATTTTAAATTATTTGACAATACCCTTTTGACACCCGAATCTTTCTGGGCAAAAAAAGAGCCAGAAACCTGTATTTGATTCCCGGCTCCTTTGATACTGCCCTATGCATTCCTCCCCGCTTTCAGCTGGCTTACTTCCTCCAATGAAAGCCCCGAGATATTTGCAATCTCCTCCAAGGCATACTTCCCTGTGACCAGCATGCGAAGGGCTGCTTCTTTCATGCCTTCTTTGATGCCCTCTTTCCGACCTTCTTTCCTACCCTCTTTCCGACCTTCTTTCCGACCTTCTTTCCTACCCTCTTTCCGACCCTCTTTCCTGCCTTCTTTCCTACCCTCTTCTATTCCCTCTTTCAAGGATTCATTTCTCATGTCTTCCATAATGCGGCACATCTCACTCACTCCCTTCGGATTTTCTTTCAGATACCGTGTCCGGTCCGCCAACAGTTCAAAATTCATATCGTCTGCTTTGGTGCATCTAAAATCATGCATGAGCCTCCCCAGATCGGATTCCCCACGGTACTCCCCATTCACATACAGGATATGCTCCCCGTCTTCAAATGGTTTGCCCGTAGCCAGGTTGATCCTCTCAATCGGGTAGACCGGTTCCCCCTTTCCGTAAAAATCTTTCTCGATGATGAAGATGATATACGTGTCCGGCAATTCCTTGAATTCCTGCCCGGAATGAAGGTTCTCTATATCAAGCACGCTGGCATGGTATCTCGCCCTGTGCGGGTCTGCACCCTTTTCCTGCCTTTGGATTTCCAAATCGTATCTTTTCCCGGCCGAATCCGTGCCGTATGCATCCAGGCAGACAGAGCGCGCTCCCGCCAGCCTTTTCATATCCTTTTGCGTCTCGCAGCCTGTAATAGTCAGGTCTGGCTTATCCGTGATAATGCGCAGCACAAATTCCGCCAATGGTATATTATCTTTGAAAAGACAACGCATAAAATCATCGTCCATAGGACGCAATTTTTGCAGAAGCTGCAAGTCTTCCTGATGCCGCTGCTCCATCGATGTCAATCTCCCCACCTGCCTTCCCTTTTTCCTAGTACAGCGAAAATTAAGTTCTTGATATATTCACGCAGGATAATTGTTTCAGATATAAGGAAGAAAAACGACGGCGTAGCGGTGGCGTTTTTCACAAATAAAATGGGGCCGGACAATCCGACCCCATTCTATGATAGCCACCAATTTGATTAGCCGAGTAAGGATAATACACCCTGGTTAGACTGATTAGCCTGTGCAAGCATGGACTGTCCAGCCTGTGCAAGAATGTTGTTCTTGCTGTACTCAACCATCTCTTCTGCCATATCAACGTCACGGATACGGGACTCAGCAGCAGATGTGTTCTCGGAAATGTTATCCAAGTTAGAAATGGTATGCTCTAATCTGTTCTGGAGAGCTCCGAGGTAAGACCTCTGCTCAGATACAGTGTTGATAGCGCTCTGAATGCTGTTCATAGCGGAACCAGCCTGTGCAAATGAAGTTACAACCAATCCAGTTACCTTCAAGCTACTAGCATCCATGTTACTGATCTTGATGTCAATCTTCTGTCCGGACAGAGAACCAACCTGAAGGTTCTTGCCTGTGAAGGAGCCATCTAACAGGTTCATGGTGTTGAACTGTGTTGTAGACTGAATTCTGGTAATCTCAGATGACAACTGACCAATCTCTTTGGAGATAGCGTTCCTGTCTACAGTGGTGTTAGTATCGTTCGCTGCCTGAGTAGCCAGCTCGTTCATTCTCTGTAAGATAGAGTGAACTTCGTTCAAAGCACCCTCAGCAACCTGGATTAAGGAAACACCGTCCTGGGAGTTAGAAGAAGCTTTGTTCAAACCTCTGATCTGGCTTCTCATTTTCTCAGAAATAGATAATCCAGCAGCGTCATCGCCTGCACGGTTAACTCTGTAACCAGAAGATAACTTCTCTGTTGACTTAGCCTGTGCGCTTGTTGTGATACCTAACTGTCTGTTTGCATTCATTGCTGTAAGATTGTGTTGTACTACCATAATATATTCCTCCTTGAATGTACTGCAGCTTCCATGCTGCATTTAATAATTGGGTTGCGGCTTCTTCTCACGGCCGTACGCTCCGCTTAAATCTGCCACTGAAGCTTTAAGTAATTTATTTTCTTTACTTGTAACATATATCGGAGCTTTTTTTTTATACTTAACACCTATTTTTAAATTTTTTTATTTTGATATCAATTTCTTTGATCCATGAACTGAGAATTTACCATATTCAGATTGGACATACTCTTATAATACTGGCTTGCTACGTTATTGCTGGTGCGTGCCTTACGGATGCCTTTCTTCACAGTAGCAAATCGCTTCACGGCAAGCTCATGGTTCCTCTGCTCCTGAGCCTGAATGGTGGTGCTTCTCTCTGTAATCTCCGTAATCAGCCTCTGCATCGCCTTTATCTCATCTTTATAAGTTTCCTTTTCGTTCTGCAGAATAGTTTTTATCCTGTCATAAATCTGCTGGAACCCACCGTCTAGCTCGTTGAGCTGATCTACAAACCCGCTCTTCTCCCTCATGTTATCTTCCAACCTGTCTGGATCTGAGTCCTCGTCAGCAAACAAGGTTTTCTGTTCCTTATTCTTGGCTATAATCTTATCTAACAATTCCTTTTTCTTCTCAAGGCTCTGAATCAACACTGCAATATATTCTTTCTCCTGCATATTTCCCTCCTTTTAAAAAGGACCACTGCAATGCAGTATTGCAATGGTCCTATCCCTTACTTCTGTTCTGTCTTAGCTTTTTGCATGACCTCTTTCCAGGTATCACGCATCGTACGGAGATGCTTTAACACCTCCTCTAAAATCTCTTTATCTTTTTTAATATTAGCTTCTACCAGCCTGTCATAAACATATACATAGACATTGTCAAAGTCTTTCGCCACCGGATACTTATGGTTCAGGGTTGCCCGAAACTCTTCTATGATCCTCTCAACCTTTACAATATTTGTATGCGCCTTTTGAATATCTTTCTGCTCAACCGCTACAATCGCAATATTGCAGAACTTAATAGCTCCTTCATATAACATCAGGGTCAATTCTCCGGGAGTTGCCGTCATTATCTTATTGTTGTTATAAGCTGCATAACCCTGGTTTGCAATCATTTTTATTTCCTCCTTGAAATAAATTATAGTAAACGCAAATGCCCGGAACGCCCGGGCATTTGCTATTATGCTTATCAGGAACCCAATAATCCGCTTAATGCGCTGGTATTCTGCTGTAAGCTGGCAAGCGCTTTCTCCATTGCTGTAAATTTCTTATAGTAATAGTCTTCCATGCTGGTGACTTTCTCTTCCCATTTCTTGATGGTCTTCGTGTACTCGTCATAATCCTTCTGCATCTTCTTATCATTGTAGATGCTATACTTACTGTTCATGGATGTGCTCTGCATCTTTTTGTCGAGCTTCGTATACAAATCATCCGACAGTTTCTGGAAGAACTCCTGTACCATATCAGGGTCCTGCTGGATAGCAGCCAGGAGTTTGTCTGAATTTCCGGAAGATATCTCATCTTCACTGTCCCCATCAATATGATAAAGGGAGCCTTCATGTTCAGCCGCGCTTAAATACCCCTGGGTCTTAATCCCAAAGCTTGCAAGGCTATATTTCTTTCCATTACTTAAGGTAAATCCTTGAGCCATGGAAGTTGTCATCAAATTCATAACCGAAGATAAGGTGCCGTCACGCCGAAGCAGGGACTTCTTAATCTTCTCCTCCCACCTCTCTACCTCTTTGTCGGACATGCTGTCTTTCTCTTCGTCCGTCAAAGGCTCATAACCCTTAGCTGAATCTGCATTATACAGTTCATCCATCTCTTTCATCAAGGCGTTGTATTCCTTCAGGAATCCCTTAATGCTGTCATAGATACCTTGGGCGTCTACCTGTGTGCTGATAGTAAGCGTCTCATCGGCTGCCGTTTTCTGTAATGCGGTGACTGTAAGGCCATTTACCGTAATGCTGTTGCTGGCAGATGTATACTCTACGCCATTCAATTCAATGCGTGCATCTGTCCCGTCAACCCTCTTCGCCTGTTTGCCATCCGGACGTGCCGCATCGCTGAAACCTATATCTGCCTTAGCTGTCTGTACATACTGATACTGCGCCACCAGAGAATTAGCCCTGGCTTCTATATCATTAGCCTTAAATGCGGCAATCTCAGCAGCCGTCATGGTCTTTAACTGTTCTTCTGAAAGGGTTGCTTCCGGAGCAGAGGAAGTCAGCAATTCATTTTTCTGGATATATGCCTGCTTTTCTGCAATCTCCTCGGAATTGGCTTTTATTTTATCGGAAACATTCGTAATAGCAGCCGAATTCGCATCTACCCACGCCTGTAACTCATCCTTGCTGTTAGCGCTCTTGTACGCTGCTTCTATGTCAGATACCACCTGTGCATTCTCTGTATCCTTTTCATAGGCGGCAACTGCCTGCGCATTCGTCCTCAACTGCGCAAAATCTTCATCACTATAGCCAAGTTTCCCTTTTAATTCTTCAAAGCGCTGTGTCTTACCGGCAGCCTCCAACTCGTCATCTGACTTCTTAAGCATCTCCTCTAGTTCATCTTTATCGGAGAAGCCTTCAAGCGCGCCTTTCATGGACATATACGCAACCGCATAATTGCGGTCTGCCTGGAGGTTGGAAAAATCTGTCCTTAAATCAGCGTTCTTCGCCTCAAGGCTCTTAATGCTCCCAGCCTCGCTTTCCTCTCCCTGGTATTTCTGGATATTCTCTAAAATCTCCTTAAAATTCGCTTTTATCTTATCCGGGTCTGTCGTCGGGTTGCCATCAACATCCACGCCATATTTATCCCATGCCTTATATGCATCTTTGTTAGCCTGGGAATTAACATACACGCCCAAACTTTTTAAAACGTCCAAACCGTTAGGGTCTGTTGCCGTCAAAGCGAAATCGTTCGCCACGCCGCTGTCCTTAGCGGAAATATACAGACGATTGTAAGTAGCGTCATAATTAGCGGAAACTCCGGCGTCCTTCAGCTTATTCACAAAATCAGAAATTGTAGTATCGGAACTAACCTCAATATTCTGGGTGCCATTCTTGGTCTTAAGCGCAACCGTCCCCTTAGTGCCCGATGCAAGCCCCAATTCCCCCAGCGTCGTATTTGCAGTAGTCCCATCCGCAAGCTGGGCTCCTGTAAGATACCCGGTCGATGCAACATCTTTTACCTTTAAAGTCTGCGTTCCATTAATCGCATTATTGCTCGCTGTCACCGTCGCCTTGGTGCTGTCAGAAATTGTTGTCTTTTTCTTGTTATAATAAGTGCTCAGCTTCATGTTACCCAGCTTCTTGTACAAACTGTTAACCTTCTTATTGAGATCCTTCCAGGCATCCATCTTCCATTCCAGTTTGCTCTTTGCCTTCACATGCTTATCCTTCTTGGTACTGTAAGCGGCAACCAATTCCTGGACAATGGAATCGGTATCCAACCCGGATACAAGACCTGATACTCTAATTGCCATAATAATTCCTCCTATCCCTTTTCATCCACTAACAACCCAGCCAGCTCCCACACCTTGGCTATCATGTCAAGGGTCTTCTCGGGCGGGTACTCTTTCAATACTTCCTTCGTCTTCTTATCCACGATCTTAATCGTTACCCGATTGGTACTATCGTGGACCCCGAACACGGCCTCTGAGTTCGCAGCTTTTTTATTCATTTCCTCCACGGCGCGTTTTAACTTATCATTAGCTACCGCTCCTTCTGTCGCTTCCTTACTATCCGCAAGTATCGGCTCCGGCGCTACGCTCGGCTCTCTGCCCTGAGGCATCTGCTGTACTTTACCGCCCATATCAGGTGTAAGCTTAGCACTGCGGTCCTCCGACCTGGGTTCAGCTTTCCTTAGGGGCTTAGGCTCCACCACGCCGGCTGTTCTGTCGGCGGCCTTAGCGCTCTTCGCCGCTACAGGGGGCTGCGGCGCCGCTGTCTCAACGGTCTGTACTGCGGGCTTGGGGCTACTTCCCTGATATGCCTTAATCCCGGCAGATTTTAATGCTTCCATTGCCATTGTGATCACCTCCATGTGATTTCATAGACAGATGGAATGGCAGCCTCCAACTGTCCTTTATCAATAAAATCCTTTATCTTATAATGATTATCGGTATTTTCCTACAAATATTTACGTTCTAAAGAATATTTTTCAGCATATCGACATTATCCAGGCTTACCGCTGCTTCATTCTCCTTCTGAATCTGGAGATGCACTTCCTTGCGGTACACTGGCACATCCTTGGGAGCGCTGATTCCGACTTTAACCTGTTCCCCGCGAATATCCAGGATACTGATCTCTATATCATTATTTACAACAATGGATTCACCCTTTTTCCTGGTCAGCGCCAGCATCCTATTCACCCGCCTTTTCTTTTCTTGCCTGCAAAATATCATATATGAGGTACTTCACCGGAAAATTATCTTCCACAATAATCTGTTCCGCCCTGCGGTCCTCTACATTAATAATGATTGGGGCTTTCAGGTTCACACTGAGCTTCTTAATGTCTGTCGGGACTGTCACAGTAACCAGGACATAAAGGTTCTCCCCCGTCAGGTTTCCCAGCCCCTTTAACAAATCATGCTCTACCTGCGGGTCATAATCCTCTTTCACAATCAAAGGGTCCATGACCGGAAGCGCAAACCCCGGCTCTTCAATGGACTGAAGCCATGAAATATTCTTACGCCTGCCATCCTCGGTCTCATCATAAATTAATGTAAACCTCTGGCAGTGCGGGAACCCTATAATGCCTTTCTCAAAGAAAATGATCTTCTCATCCTCAATATCTATTTCTCCAAATAATCTTGTATTTAACTGCATGTTCCACTCCTCGCTATTTAGGATACTAGTATAACGAATATTAAGTAATTCGAAGTTATACTAGCACAACTGTTACAGATAATTTAATAATGTCTGCCCATTTGCCTTGGCTGAAGCCTGCAAAGATGCCGTATAGGCGTTATATGCCGCCGTGTATTCAATAATAATATCCGATAATTCCATATCCTCATTCCTAGACTTGAGCGTCTCAAAAGTCGTCTGCTGATCCGACATCCTGTTCTCCGTCAAATCCAGCCTGTTTTCACGGCTGCCAAGGTCCGTCCTTGCGAGAGTCACATTATTCTTGTAATTCTGGAACTTGCCAATGCCCCTGGAATAAAGCTTCTTCATATTGTCATCAGCATATGACGCTTCTTTCTCCGCTGCCTCAAGCCATTGCTTAATACCCTCCTGGGCTACAGGGTCCGAATACTGGTCCTGCGTCTTCATCTCCTCAAGCTTGGTAATCTTATCGTGGGCGGCAATTGCGGCCTGGACTGCATTGGTCAGCTCATCAATATCCCTTTCGATGTTGGAATCTAAGACGTCGCTGGCCTGCGTATTTACCGTAAGCTGCTGGTTAAACGCAATCGTAAACTTGATTTCCTGGTTCTCCTTGGTATATTCAATATGGTTTTTCTCATCCGGGTCTGTGATGTCCTTACAGTCAAAATAATGTTCTGGGCGCAGTTCCCCTTTATTAAATCCCTGTTTCGTATAAGTAATGGAAAGCTGGGTTTTCTGGCTCGCCATTTGGGTTGCAATCTCCTTGCCCACAACCAGCTCCCCTGTCTCACGGAAATAAATAACCTGTTTGTCACCGACTGCATAGTCCATTGCAGCCCAGTCGTCGTATGTCAAGTCAGACGTAACCTCTACACGTTCCCCATCCAGAACCATATTTGACAACTCTTCCCAACGATCCCTGGCTTCATTATAATATTTCAGATTCTTAACATCCAAGGTTTCTGTCGCCTCATAAGACAAACGGATTCGCTGGTTAATATATTCCTTAGGCATATCCGCCAAATCCACGCCCGCCTGTACATCCAAGAGCGTGTTCGGCACAACTACTTCATTGCTGTAAAAACACTTCTCCTCAATATCCTCGAAGGAAATCTTCTCTGTAATCTCATATTTGGTTTCCAGCTCGTTATCTGCGAACGTGAGCTGTGTGTTCGTCTTATAACCGGTAAACACATACCTTTCCGCACAGTCCGCGTTGCCCTCATGGTATACCTGGTCTTTCAGCGACTGGATGTTCTTGAGAATCGCATGGCGGTCTTCCTGTGTCAGCGTATCTGTAGCCCCATTGTTGCATTCCTTATAAATGTCACCTAAAATTGTCTCCATATTCTTAAGCGCGCCCTCTGTCACCTCTATCCATGACCTGGCATCGGGGATATTGCGCTCATAATACTGGTTCAGCTCACTTAAATTACTCCTCAAACGCAGCGCACGGATGGCAATCACAGGATCTTCTGATGGCCTGGAGATCTTCTTTTGTGAAGTCATCTGATTATTCAGCTTATCGACATTCACCTTATTGCCATTCATATTATTCATGCTGTTTCTGCTGATCATGCTATTTGTAACTCTCATTTGGAACCTCCTTATACACCAGTCTCAAGTATCAGCCTGTCATACATCTCTGTCAGGGTCTGTATCATCTTAGACGCCAGGTTATATGCGTTCTGGAACCTAAGCATATCAAGCCCTTCTTCATCTTCATCTACTGCTGAGATAGACATTCTTTTCTGTATAATCGTCTCAGATAAGTTGCTGTAATTCTTATATAATGTGTCTGCTTTCTGCGTATCAACGGAATTGTCAGTAATCAGGCACTTGAGGAACTCCGTTGCCGCGCCGCCGCGGAACAGCTTTACTTCTGACTTAAGCTTAAGCATTTCTTCTGTTAGTTTTTGGTTCGCCACGCCGTTCGCATAGTCTTCCTTCACTATGGTCGCTATCTTCTCCGGATTCTTTATCACATCCGCAGATATCTTGACATTGGCAGTTGTCAATTTATAATAGTCATTCTTAAATGTACTCATGCTGCCATTGGCATCATAATCTGCAAAATCATACTCATTCCCATCTGCTGCGTTCCCAGCTACAAAGAAAGCCCCAGCAGCGATACCCTCAAGGTTCACGCCTGATTTCTGGATATTGTTGAGCTGTTTCGCAAACTCACGAAGGAAATTATTGCACTGCGACTGGTAATATGGGATGCCCATAGCGTCAATGCTCTCGCCAATCGCTGCCTTACGGCCAGCCAACGCCTCCCGCTCGTCAACAGAAAGCGCAAGCTTCAGATGGAATTCATAAGTCTGGGTCTCAGCATCATAAGTAAATCCGGAATAACGGTAATCTTTGTTGTTGAGGGTGATGATTCCGTCATCAGCCATGGTCATGCTATTGATATCCGTAATGCTTGGGTCCTTAATCGTCACGATATCCCCTGGGTCGCCTGCCCGGAAAGACTCTATCCTTCCGCTGAACCCTTCGTCGTTATTCCCGTCACGCGTATCAAACAAACCTTTGAGCCTTCCCGTGCAGCCCTTGCCTGTCACGTTAAATGGGATATTGTCCCCTTCCCAGTAAAGGTCGTACAACCCTTCTGCGTCGCTCTGGTTCACTTTCTTCTCACGCGCCACGTATTTCAATTGGTTATATTCAAATGAGTCCACTAACGTCTGCCCATTAATTTTCACCATATATTTGGTAGCTCCGGTAAGCACATCCGGATGCTGGGGGTCTATCACATCTGTCTCCTTGACGTCCACTTCCACCAAGTCTGAAAGCTCATCCACCAGCAGCGCCCTCTGGTCACGCAGTTCATTCGCCTTGACACCTTGAAGCTCAATGACATTAATCTGCTTGTTGAGAAGCGCTATCTTCTGCACAATCCCATTGATCTGATCTACTTGCGTACAAATTTCCTGGTTACAGTCTTCCTGGATCTGCAAAAGCCCCACGTTCATGCTGTTAAAAAAGTTTGCCAGGTTCTGTGACTTGCTGATAAATGCCTGCCTTGCGTCTACGTTTTCCGGCGTCTTCTGCACATCTTCCAACGCATCGAACATTTCATCCAGAATATCCGTAAATCCCTTGACTGTATCGTCGTTAAGGAGAAACTCCTCAACCTGCTGTGAATAATAAAGCTTTGCCTCAAACAAGCCCAGCTTAGCGCTATTGTCCCAATATTTAACGTCATAATAAAAATCGCGCGTCTGTGTAATCTCTGTAGTCGTAACGCCGCTTCCTGCCATGCCGTAACGGTCGTTTACCCTTAATGCCTCAGCCGCAATGCGCAGTGCCTGCTGCCTTGTATATCCTTTTGTATTTACATTAGAAATATTATTTGCCGTCGTGTTCACCGCCGCCTGAAAAGAATTCAGCGCGGAACCCGCAATGGTCAATCCAAAAAATGTTGATGCCATATACTACCTCCTAACTATATTCCGGCGTCCTATAACCGGGTTACGATATGTTCCAGCATCTCGGAAATCACATTGATGAACCTGCTGGCTGCATTGTAAGCATTCTGATATTTAATCATGTTCTGTAACTCTTCATCTGAAGAAACGCCGATTACCTGCTGGCGGCTGTTGTCAATACTCTCAACCTCCGCGCTTAGGCCTTGGGCTAACCCTTCAAATACGTTGCCGGACGTCCCGACGTCCTGGATCATACGCCGATAATATTCCTTAAAGGTACAGGGATCTGTATTGCTGGGGTTAATTGTCTGCCTCTTTTGGTCCCACAGCTCTACCAACGCCTGCGCCATCGCCCAGGCGGGTTCGTTATCCTTTTTGAGGTGGGGAAGCCCATTTTCTAACTGTAACAAATCCTCATTTATCACCATGCCGCCCGTCGTATACATCTTCGCCGGATCGCTGAGGTCCTCCTCATTGTACACATAGTAAACTTTATTATCAGTAGCGGTAACTTTCTTGTAACGGTCGCAGCCCCTTCTGGTAAAAAGCTCGCGTCCCGGCTTCTGCCCATCTGCGCCCACACAGCCGTTTTCTTCATCCCATACCTTGACATTGCGATAAACGGTGCCATCCTTTGCTGTAAAGCTGGCCGTAGTAAGCGGGCTTAATATATCGTTAATAGACGTCACAACCTCATGGATAAGCTGGTCTAATTCTGCCTGCGCCGTCATAACTACGGACATGCCGGTCGTATCTTCATATTTCTGCTTCTCCAACCCTGTGATATCACGGTAATCCGCCGGTCTGTCACCTCTGGAAATGATGAGTCCCTTAAGCGCCCCAATGTCCGTATTCAGCTCTGCGGCAATATCCCCGCTTTTATAGTTAAACATATAGGTGTACTGTCCCCTGCCAACATCAGAAAGCTGCGGCCAATATGGCGTCACAAACCCGGTAACAGGATCAGTATACCCCCCTACCTCATATACGTGGATCTCATCTACAAATTCCACATTCTCCAATTTTACCCTGACAGTCCCGTCCGCTCGCTCCTTGAAATCCACCTTCGCAAGCCCGGAAAGCTCATCGAGCAGGTTATCGCGCTCATCGCGCAATGTCATTGCCGTCTCCACTCCGCCGGATTCTATCCTCAGGATCTCAATATTCATATCACGGATTTTCTTGCCGATATCATTGATTCTCTTTATATTGTTATTAATTTTGTAGTTAAGGTTCTTCTGGTATTCCTTCAAGCTGCTCTGGACTTTCTGCGCCCTGTCTAAGAACAATGTTGCCTTTTGGATAACAAGGGTCTGGTAAATGCCCTCTGCCGGTCCCTTTGCAAGCTCCGCAAAAGACTCCCAAAATTCCTGCAAAGCCGTCTGAAACTCCTCACCTTCTAACTCCTGGAATTGATTCTCCACTTCCCTGGCAGACTCAGCGCATGCCTCGTAAAAGCTCTGCCTGCCATTTTCTGTGCGGTAATATTGATCCAAAAAGACATTCCTGGTATGTATCACATCTGCAATATTCACACCAAGCCCTGCCTGCTGGTCGCTAATCGCCGCTTTCCTGTCAAACGTGACATATTGTCTGTCCTCAAACAATACCTGCTGCCTGACATAGCCTTTTGTCTCCACATTGGAGAGGTTATTGGCTGTCGTGTTCAATGCGTTCTGACTGTTCTGTAATCCGGATGCCCCAATATACAGGCTTCCCATTCCATTTGCCATATGACTTTCTCCTTTACTTCCGGTTCCTAAAGGATTCCTTTCCCTTACTGCCGGGTGTCAAGAGATTCCCTTCTCTTTTACCTCCAGGCGCAAAGCGCCTTTTACTATCCCTTCTTATTGCTTGGCGTCAAAGCCGCTGCTCCCTAATAAATCACCGGTGTTATTCGCCCGGCGATCATAATTCGCAGTCGTCGGCGCCTGCCTCATGCTGCGGAACAATGTCAAATCAAACTCTGCCATCTCCATGGCATGCTTTAGGAGCATTTCATTCTGCTCGTTAACCTCTGCCATCTTCTCTAATGTCTCCCGCAGCCTATCCCGCAGGTCGATCAGCTTCTTCTGTTCCTGCGGCTGTTTATTTAAAAATGCTATCATATTAGTAACCGTCAGCTCTTCCGGCTGTTTACTAAGTACGATAGACATATCATTTACAACTCCCATTCTTTTATTTTCTAAATTCTTCAAACGGCTGGTAATTTCCTGTTCCTGATCCGTAATGGCCTCAAGAGCAGGAATATCACCGTCTATGATAATCTGCCTCTTCTTATGGGACAGCTCGGTAAGACGTTGATATCCCCCATTCTCCTCTTCTAAGACACTCATAAAATCTTCCATTAAGCTCGCCACGCGATAACCTCATTTCTAGCAGTACGCATCATATTTCTCGATTAACTTCGCTGCAAAATCTCCGTTGTCCACCTTATAATTGCCAGATGCTATGCGGCCCCTCACCTGGATTACCCTGTCCTCCCTAATATCAGGCGCTTCTGCTACGGCCTGCTTCGCAACCTGGTAATCACGGCCTAAACGGGAAATCTGCACTTCATCATTCTTTTTCACACTCTCTGTGTTCTTCAACTTGGCTGCCCTGCTATTGCCATAAATCTGCGTAACTTGATTATATGCTTCTATACGCATGCGGATCGCTCCCTCCTATATTGATAATCTGTATCTCTTATATCTTGTGCTTTATCTAATGTATTTATCGGTTGTTTCAAAAGAAACTTTAGAATTTTGGAGAAAGTTCACAAACAGAGAAAGGGCCATGCAGACGCACAGCCCTTTCCTGATAATCTATTAAGCATTGATATTCTTTTTCTTCTTGGTAATTACCAGGCATACCCCTGCCAGGAAAAGCCCTGCACAGAGCATATACCTTGCATCAAAGGCGATCCCTGTCTTAGGCGTGCCGCTTTGTACCTGCGCAGTCCCTATGTTCCGGGATGCAGAGCTTCCGGTCGACCTTGCAACCGTAGTGCCTGCGCTCCTGACAGTTGTTCCCGTTGTGCCGGTTGTACCCGTCTTTGTGGTTTTGTCAGTTTTATCAGTCTTGTCGGTCTTGTCGGTTTTATCAGTCTTGTCGCCCTCATCGCCTGGTTTCGGCTTATCCGTAGCAGGTTTATCAGTTGCCTCAAAAATATATCCATTCTCATCGGCAAACTTCTCTGCTGCAGAGCCGCTAACGCCAAAAATCACATCGGGATTCCAGGAAGATTGCGCGCCGATTGACGTTACATTGGCCGGGATTGTCACTGTGCCGATCCCACTTCCCGAAAATGCATCTGCCTCTATCGTGGTTACTGAACTCGGAATTTCCAGGTTATATACATAAGGGCAATTTGCAAACGCAGAAGACGTAATAGTCGTCATTCCCTTTGGGAGGGTTAAGCTCGACTTGCCCATCGGGCAGTATAAAAGCTGAGACAGATCGCTGTTATAAACCGCACCGTCAGATGAGCTGTAACTTCCATTCCCGCTTTCCACATTAATGGCCGTTAAGTTGCTGCATCCATCAAATGCGCTGAAATCTATGGAAGAAGTCCCTGCCGGAATGCTGATGCCAGAAAGGCCGGAGCAATTACCAAACGCCTGGGAGCCAATACTGCCTATGGACCCTGGGATGCTAATCTCGCCTAAGCCGCTGCAGCCGTACAGGGTAAGTTCCGGTATGCTTCCCATTCCTCCGGAAAGGCTTACAGCGCCAAGCCCGCTGCAGCCTGACAAAACGCCGCTTCCCATGGAGCTTACAGAATCAGGGATGACAATGGATGACAAACCTACACAATCATTGAACGCGCTGCTTCCGATTTCTGAAACACTAGAAGGAATCGTAACAGAGCCAAGGCTTCCACAGCCTGCAAAGGCCCTTGCGCCTATGGAGCCAACGCCGTCAGGAATAGCCACAGAACCAAGGCTTCCACAGCCATCAAACATCTCATCCGGAATAGATGATATGCCGCCCGGGAGCTCAGCATATCCCAGAGAGCTGCAGCCATAGAACACACCGCTTCCAAGGCTCACGCTTCCGCCAAACACTGCGCTGCTTAAAGCGGTACAGCCGGAAAAGCTATATGAGCCAACACTGGTAATATTCGCCGGAATCACCACGCTGGTAATGCTGCCGTTGCCTGCAAAAGCATAATCCGCAACCCCAGTCGCCGTCGCAGGGAGCGTAATGTCCCCACCGCCGCCATTGTAGCCCGTAATCATCGTTCCATCCATGACGTACTCGCTTACTTCTTCCTCCGCCATCGTGTCCATTGCAGGACACAAGGCCAGCGCGAGCGCCACAATCAACACTGCATTGAAACACTTGCTAAATAGTTTTTTCATCTTCTTGTCCTCCTTGCCTTACCTTCCCAACTACTTTTCACATTTCTTTGCTACCAGGAACAGTCTTCCATCCTCCGTATAACTATTGCAGGTAGAAAGCGTTAATAATTTATCTCCATACGAGAGCTGAACCTTCTCGTCCATTATGTTCAATTCCTTGACATTCTCTACAAATTGTTTGAATGTCTTCTTATTCCCTGCGTCTATGAAATTATAATATTTAAGCTCACCGTCCCCATCCTCGGCGACCTTTGACAGGCACACTGCCACTATCTCATATTCCGCTTTATCATATATTGTATTAAATATAACCTTTTTATGTTCTTTCCAAAAAGATGGTTCAAGGTACTGCTTAAGCCCGCCGAACATCATGCCGGACTTCATATTATGCCCGTATATAATCATATTGTCATTGGGTTTTTCTAAACTGTTTCTGGAATCAAGGAAGAGGGAGCCGTTGATATCCTCTTTTCCATCAAAATCATGGTTCAGGTAAAAATTGCTGCTCTCTGACACCGCCTGCATTACCGGATAGTCAATCTCTGTCCCCTCTATGGCCAGCCAGCCTGCAAGGTCAGAATTCTTTTCATACAATGCCTGGTACTCCGGCAATATCTGTGGACCTATTTCCTGAATAGGCTCCGCGGCATACACTTCATTATCCACAGACTCACTCTGTGCCACCACAACTTCTTCTTGCTTCTTATCTTTATCCCTTTTCGTTTCCTCCGTATCCATCACATCGAGCAATTTCGCTGACAGCCAGTCAGAGGCTGCAGAAATCTCCTGCTCGCTTTTCAACTTTTCCAGTTGCCTGGTCTTTTGGCGGTCATTATATTCACTGCCCAAAAAAATCAGGAAACAGACGATTGCGCCAGCCATGCAGATGACCCCTATTACCTGGCGGGGCGATACCTGGCGCAGCCTGCCTATTATTTTCCTCGCGAAAGAATCGCGGGATATGGCGCGATAATCTTCCACCACCATATCCGAGAGGTAGAGCAGGTAATCGTCTCCAATTACGCTGCGGAACACAATCTTCCCCTCCCGGACCAAAGTGTAAAGCCTCTGCGCCACACCCGGCTCATTGATATCCATTTTTTTACTAATGTACTTAATCTTTTCAATGTCGTCCAGCGCTTCCTGATACTTCTCCTTAGAATCGAACTGGAACTTCCCAATACAATAGATTTTATCCATAGCGATATCAATTCCCTTCTTATCCACCGCTACTTCCTAGCAGCGATGGATTTAATTGACGAGTACTTGCTATTATATGTCTTAGAGCCAACCTTCTTGCATACACGAATCTTGTAATAGTATGTCTTGCCTTTCGTTGCTTTCTTATCCGTGTAGGAAGTCTTGCCCGTTGTGGCAATCTTCTTATACTTTCCTTTTTTGCTGGTGCTTCGGTATACCTGGTAACTTGTCGCCTTGCTAACCTTCTTCCACTTGAGCGCCACTTGCTTGGGCTTACTCGAAGAAATCTTGGTGATGCTTGTCGCCTTAGGAGCCGTGCTTGCCGTGATGCTTACAAAATCACTATAATAATACTGCCCCTGATTTACATAAGCCCTCACCCTGAATTTCGCGGTGGTCCCTGCTTTCAATTTAACAACAGTCGCCTTTAATGTGCTGTTCTTATCGACACGTGCTACCCGCCTGTTCTTGGAATTATAAATCTCATAGCCCTTGACTACTTTATTGCGATTCCAGGAAAATGTAATGCTGGTAGCCGTATAAGCAGAAACCTTTACGCCTGTTACCTTAGGAACGATTATGTTGTAGTTTATGGTATTCGTTCCGGTATAGTTACCTGTTCCTTTGATGACAACGCTAGCCTTGCCCGGATTCTTGTTATTCAAATGGGAAACGGTATAATCAATCCCGTTCTTCAAGGTAATGCCGTCGCTGCTCACTGTAACGGAGGGTTTCATGCTCTTGCCCGTATACGTCTGGCTTGCAACCTTGCTAGTAACTGCCCTTCCAATATTCTGAGGCGTAATCTTGAACTGGGCGCTCGCTGTGCCATTATAAGCCCCGGCGCCCGTCACCGTAACGGTAGCCGTCCCTACATTCAAGTTATTGCTGTAGCTTACTGTGTAATCCGTTCCTTTCGAGAGGAGCCTGCCATGGTCTTCTACCAAAACTGGAGGCATAATTTCTTTGCCGGTATAGGTGTATGCGGAAGCCAGTCCCTTAATGACCGTATCACTGGAAAAATCTCTGGCTATCTCAAACGTAACCGTCTTCTCTCCCGTATACCATTCGCCGATTCCGATAATCGTTATTGTTGCCGTTCCCTGTGCGATATTGTCTGCGTAGGTTAAGGTATATTCTTCACCTTCTGTCAGCTTCTTGCCTGCGAAATACACATCCGGCACCGGTTTCACTTCACTTCCGGTATACGGCTGTGCCGGAATCTTAGAAACCTCTGTTAGGTTCATCGGTCCAAGGATCTTGAACTGCGTCTGGATGCTGCCAGTAAAGTTCCCGATACCGACAATATTAACGCTTGCCGTGCCTACCGCTACATTTGTCAGATAAGAAAGCGTATAATCCTTACCCAGCACCAAACGTTCGCTATTATCTGGGTCATCCCCTGGATTATCCGGGTCATCTCCTGGGTTATCTCCTGGGTCATTGCCCGGATCATCTCCTGATCCTTCATCTGGATTCCCGTCTGGATTCCCATCTTCTCCTTCTGCCTGACCTGCGGCCTGGCTAGCAAACCTCAAATCTACATCCGGTGTAACCCCAGCGCCTGTGTAAAGCTGATCCTCAATGTCTGCAAGGACCATTTGTGCATCTATGCCTTCTTCTGTCCCAATACTCTTTGGCATAATTGTAAATTCAACCCGCTTCTCACCACCAAAGTTCCCGGCTCCTTTTACAATCAATGTAGCCGTGCCTGCATCTGTATTGTTCTCATATGCTAATTCATAATCGTTCTCTGTCAATGGGATTTCCTGGTCGCCCACTGCCAGGGACACCGTCACTTCAGGCTCAATCGGCTTGCCGGTAAAAGTCTGGTCTGGAATCTCCGTGATACGGAAATCCTGTGAGACATCAGGCGGCACTATCTGGAAAGGCACATCCCTAGTCCCGGTATAATTGCCATTTCCTCGAATCGTAACATAGCCTGTTCCAGCGCTCACGTTATCCCGATAGCCGGAAATCAGGTAATCGGCCTCTTCCTCAAGAAGCGTGCCATCCTTTGCTTTCACGCTGACTGTGGTGCTTGCCGCCATTCCGGTATAAGGCGCAGGCGACGCTGTAATGTCAAAATCGTCATTGCTCTCATCAATCGGCTCAGGCTCAATCGTAAACTGTAATCTCAAAGTCCCGCCATAAGCGTTCTTACCGGTAATAATGGCAACCGGGGCATCATCGCCGGCATACTGCGTAGCAGCGTTAATATTGTTCTCATAAGTAATGTCATAGTCATTCTTTGTAAGGATTACCTTCTCTGTTCCATTCATGTAGGAGACTTCCACATTCGGGGTCTTCGCTGTCCGGCTGAATACGGGGTTATCACCTACAAGCGCCGCTTGCATCCCCTCAATCGGACGTCGGATGATATTAAATTCAAATGTCTTCTGCCCTAAATAGTTACCGCCATCCACTGCACGGATAATCACGCTGGCTTTGCGGCTCTCGGTTGAAATTGCCGTATTATTCACATAACCTGCAATCGTATAGTCGCGCCCCTCTTCCATAAGCTGTCCATGGTTGTATACCTTAATCGTCGGCTCAATCGCTGAACCATTGTATACAAACGCATTCTCATACTCTTCTGAATTCAATGCCCCATCGAAGACTACGGTAATATCGCCTTCATCCGTAGACAGGTTTTTGGGCGTAATATTGTAATATCTTTTAATAATGCCGCGATAACAGCCGATTCCCCGGATAACTACCGTAGGCCTTTCAGCTTCAGCCAAAGTCTCGCTTGCCACATTGCGGTTATTTTGGCTAATCTCCGTAGCATCACCCTGGTTTGCTGCCGTGACAATCTCAAAATCCTTATCCTGCTCTAAGGTATAAGGCGGTGCGCCAGCCCCTGCGGAGGTATCGGTAAATACCAATTCTGGATAAACATCCACAATACCGAACGGCACGTTATGGTTATAACTCAACCTTATATAAGAATTCTCCACATCGGCCTCGGCAATGCTCGCCATAATCTTAAAGGTCCTCTCATAAGTACCTTCATAATTGCTGTACTCTACGGACGAAAGGACAATTTTCGCCTCGCCAATCTTGTTATTATCCACATAGCTTACACTGTAATCCTGGTCTTCCACCAACAGCGTATTCTGTAATGTACCCTGTATCTGCTTGCTCCAGGTTACAGAAATGTCGTTTTTGGTGTTTGTCGGGTCTGCCGGGTTCAAGGGGAATGTAATCCGCTCCCCAAGCTTATAATCAACTTCCGGCACTCGCGTATCATCGTAGCTTTCGCCATCTACACGCAGCAGCGTTTTCACTGTGTCAGCAGAAATTGCCCGGGGGTTGATTTTGAATTCCATCTTAAAGCCGCCTTTATAATTCCCCGTGTAATTCCCATCGTCATCCTGGGCTGCGCGGACTATAACTGTAGGCATCAGGCGTTTGCCACGTCCTCCGCCCTCACTCTCAGCAAACGTATATACATTCCTGTTGTTCTCAGCGGAAATTGTGAAATCGCTGCCAACGCCTAGATTCTGCTTATCACATGTAATGGCAAGCTCCGGCACAATATCAAGGCCGTTATACTCGTACCCTTCTTCTACCAGCCCCGTCACATCAAGCATAGGGTCTTTTTCTATCCCCTCTGCCTCAATGGCATTTGTCAGGTCTCTCTGGCGAATCTCAAATTCAGCTTCTTTGGGGTCGCCGCTCTGTGCATAATTGCCTTTTACGCTCACACCATCCGCTTCCATTACTGGGCTGATCGTCAGCTTCGCCTTATGGCCGCTCTTAGCAGTGGCGTCGGTATTGTTCTCATAAGTTACCGCATAATCCTCGCCCGCCTTAAGCGTCTCTTTCACACCATTGTCATACGTGTATGTCACTTTAGGCTCCGGTGTATTCCCGGTTGGCAGATAATCGCAGTCTTCTACCAGCAGCTCAGTCCTCTCGGAAGACAAATCGCCGCGAATCCTAAATGTCTTGGTAATCGTCCCCCCAAAATTGCCAAGGCCATTGATGGTAATGGTCGCCTCGCCAATCCTGAAATTGTCCCGATAGGAAACCGTGTACTCTGTTCCGTAATCAAGCGCCCTTGTCCTTAGTTCCGTACCGTCTAAATTAAGCGAAGTATATTCAACCTTCAAATTAGACATGACTACCGCATTCTCTAACATCTCGGCATTGACGTCCTTGCCTGCGATTACCGCATCCAGGATAACATCCTCAATGCCCGTTACTTCTACATGCCCAGCTTGCTCGCCTTTCTCAATGTCATACGGCGTTATGTCAAACTCGATGCGGTGTTCGCCTTCATAATGGACGTCATCGCCCTTGATGGTAAGGCTTCCTTTGCCAATCTTGTTATTGTCGCCATATTCCACATAGTAATGAAGGTCTTGTGTCCTTTCGTTGCCATTATGCGTAATCTTAGGCACCGGCCGGATCGTTTCTCCCACCTCAATAAAATCATAGCTTTCTTTTATATTTTCGATCACAAAATTATTCTTCTCAAAATCATCTGTAGAAAGGTTAAACTTACGGATATCAAACTGCACCGGCTCGGCAGTGCCGTAATAATCGCCTTTCCCGACAATCTTAGCCGTAGCTGGCCCCGGAACCGTATTGTCACCATAGTCACAGACTACGTCATAATCTTTCCCGTACGTCAATTCCTTACCAGCAAAAATTACTTCTGAATCACTCGGCACGATCGGGTTGCTGGTATAAACCTGTTCCGGAATCTGTACTGAGGTAAATGCGCTCGGATTGCCATAATCGGCAAGGTTCCCCTTAACCGTAAAGTTCACCGGCTTGCTTCCTGCATAGTTGCCTTTTGCCCTGATTGTCGCCTGCGCAGCGCCTATAGGCGTAACTCCCTCCTTAAATTCAAGGTCATAATCAACCCCAGCCTCCAAAGCGATATTCTGCATCCCCGCCTCGACATTCGTATAGCTAACCTCTAACTCAAAGGTAACCTGCTGCCCTGTATAGGGATAATAATGGTCGTTTGCTGTTCCGGTCGTGAAATCATAGGATGGCGGATTCTTATCCTTGATACTAAGCGTCCCGCTGGTAATGCTCCTGGCTGTAATCGTAAAGGTCTTATTAACCTCGCCTTTATAATTGCCAATGCCAGTGACCTTAACGCTTCCCGAGCCTTTGTCTCTATTCGGACCATATTCCAACGTATAATCGCGATCCAGCACTAACGTATTCGAGCCATGCCTTACTGTGACCTCCGGCGTAAGCTGTGCCCCTGTAAATTGAACGGACGGCGGGACCGTCACAGATATTGTGCTGATATCGCACTGCACAATGGTAAAACGCTTTTGGAACTCCCCCTGGTAATTGCCGGTGCCGACAATTTTTACGATTGCCGTCCCAGGTGCGCCAACGTCCTTATTATTCTCGTAAGTTACCGTGTAGTCCGTGCCCTTCCTCAGCGTTCCCTTTGTGCTGTGGACTACATTCACATTAGGTTCAATGTCATTGCCGGTATAAACAAACTCCGCTCCATCGTTAAAGCCCGTTATCGTCGTATTCTGCGCCGTCAGCTTGACCGGCTCAATATCAAACTCCTGCCTCGCCGTGCTGCCTTTAAAGTTCCCTTTCCCCACTGCCCATACCGTTGCCTTGCTCGTGTCAGTGGTTGCGTTGATATTATTGTTGTACGATAAGTTCGCCTCATAATCCTGCCCGGCCTTTAAAACGATTTCTTTCGCGTTTTGAGGTCTATAGGTAATCTCCAACTCCGGCTTCTTTTGCTGTCCGGTATATTCTTTGTCCGTATAATTGACAACCTCCACGCGTATCGTACGGGCATCGGAAAGATCCTTCTGCTCTACGGTATAAGCAGCCTGAACCGTGTTGCCAGTCAGCATCCCGGTCGTGGTCGGCGTTACCGCAATCCTGTGTTGCCCTGCGTTTGTGCCGGCGTCTCCCTGTACACGGGATACTGTGTAATCTACTCCTTCTTTATATACTACGCCATTGTTGCTGACAACAAGCGCTGCCTTGACCTTATCAAACTGGTCGGTACCATCGTATACATAGGTGGCTCCCGTTGTATCAACCATGCCGCTCGAGAGCTGCGTGGCGATAATCTCAAATTTCAAATCCAGGTAATCAAAATAGCATCCTATCCCATGGAGTGTGACTGTCGCCATCCCCTCATTCCGATTATTCGCATAACCATAAATCTCAAAGTCCTTCCCATATTCCAACGCCTTCCCCTCATAGTCGGGGTCATACAGTTTGATATCCTTCTCCCCATCCAGTTTAACTTCTGCTCCTCCCGCATAAGACTGAGGCTCAATGTCTTCCGCCCAAATGTTTAAACCAGAAGCGTAAGTGTCGGGAGCAATCTGCTTCGTAATGAGAAATTTCTTATGTTCGCTCTCAAGACCGCCAAAACGGTTTCCTCTACCCTCAATCCATACTTCTGCCTCATCCCCGGCATAGCAGTTATTCGCATAGCGGACGGTATACTGCTCCTCTGTCAGCGGCGTGCCATTATAAGCAACATTCTCCACACGCGGCTCAATATCCTTTCCTGTATATGCCGCGCCAGAGGAGTTCACTTTCACGTCGAAAGTCAACTTAGAGGCGTCCAGCAAGGAAATTACAAAATCAATCGACTTGCTGCCCGAATAGTTATTCCTCCCGGTTATCCTCACCGTCGCAGTCCCCGGACCTCTGTTATTGGTAAATGTATAAGTGTAATCTACATCAGGCAATGTCGACGCCGACATCTCCCCCACCAAATCCGTATGGTCTTGATTATCGTTGTCTTTCACATCTATCGGCGGTGTTACCGTCACATTCCCGTTCGCAATCTCCTGCGCCAGACTTTCTGCGCTGGGAAACGTACAGGAACTGATATCTTTCTGCGCTATCGTAAAGGTCACAGTCTTCCTGTCCGTCTCATCGCTCGTGTTGATAACAATAGCTTTGCCCTGCCCCGCATTAACATTATCCTCATATTCCACACGATAATCCGTCCCTGCTGTGAGCGTGCTGCCATCGTCCCGATTCGTAACTGTTATTAGAGGCTCTTTCTCACTTCCATCATACACAATCGGCGTATTCACGTCATAAGTAGCCTCAGTGCCCTGGCTTATTGATATATCCGCCGCACGCACAGTAAGCCCGGACAGATCCACCATCCCGGCTATCATGCAGACACTAAGCGCCAACGCCAATATTCTCTTGGTTAGATCCCTGTACATAGTTTTTCCCTCCTGTTTTTTCTTTATCCAGTAAGCTTTCTATGATTAATAACTATTCAAAACGGCTGTTATTTATCCGGCTCACGCCTTAGCCATCCAGACAGTTATACTATTAGGATAGTTAGCTCGCCCCACATCGGCAATCACCCCATGGGAACTAATTTATTAATATTCTTTCGGCATTTCGTCAGAAAAAAATTATAGCTTCCTCCCTATTTCCTGAATTTAGCAGGAATATCATGTATTTTCTTAATAGAGTATAGCACAAACCGACAGGCAATACAATTATTTCTTGACCTATTTTAGGCTAATACGCGACAGTTCGTTACTGTTCACTCCGTTCACAGTAACATTCGCAAATCCATGTAAAATTCGCTTCGCGAATGGGATTTGCTCATACCTGAATCATTTTCTTACGGACTTTGCAGTAAATGCAAAGTCCTGCGTGAACAGTAACGACAGTTCAGCCCTCGCCCCTTGGACAAGCCGCAGACCGCCTGCGGCTTATGGGGCGTTACCCTTTAAAGTCCATAATAGATAGCTCTTCTTCCGGAAAAAACTGTTCCAGTAAAGCCTGCTGCATATCCGGCTCTGGTAATGCCGCTTCTGCCTTAACCTCCCTGCAGGGGTTCTCGTCTGGCGCAGCCTCTGTATCGTTGCTTACTTTTTCTTGGGAACCCTCAATGGGGCCTTCCTCCTTGAGAACCCCCTTCTCCTTGCTGTCCTTCACCGCCGCCTTCACCGCTTCCCCGAGAAGCTCGCCGAGCTGCGGGTTCTTCTTGCTCACTTGGCTAACCATCTGATAAGCCTGTTGGATAAGGTTCTGCTGCTCCTCTTTAGAGGAAGCTTGCTGCAAGGCATGTTTCAGCCGTTCTCCCTGTTCATGGGCAAGCTCAGCCATCTGCGCCAACTTCGGGTCAACCCGCATCAGCAACGCTTTCTCCTGCGGCGTGACAGGCTCGCCCCTGGCGATTTTACGGGCAATCTTCTCTGCTTTCTTAACCTCATTGCTGTGATCGTCTATCTCCTCCGGCTCCAAAACCTTCTGTAAAAATGATTTCTTTTCCCTATCAGTCTCTACGCCTGTAACATTACGGATAACCTGCCCGACGTCTACTGTGACATTCCCTAACGTTACCTTCGCATCCATTCCTGCATTCATCTTATTCCCTCCTTAATCCGCAGCCTGCTTCCCCGCTTTCTTTGCATGGGCAAACAACGCAAGCCCCAACAACAAAATCAATATGGATATAATCTGTGAAGTGGAAAGGAACCCCACAGCCCCACGATAGTCATTTCTGAATATCTCAATTATAAACCGCCCAATGCTGTAGAGGATGCAGTAACCGGCAGCTACCATCCCTTTCGCTGGCCCGTGTTTTGCATATGCCATCAGCACAAAGGCAATCGCAAAATCCCCAATGCTGGAATAAATCTGCGTCGGGATTAACTTCACGCCGTTAGGCGCGTACTCCGACTGCCAGTATTCAATATGCAGCGGGAAGCCTGTCTCCCGCCCATAACAGCATCCGGCGAAAAAACAGCCTATACGTCCGCATCCTTGCGCAAAGGCCACTGCCGGAAGCACGAGGTCCAGATAACTGACAAAATCCGCTTTCTTATAGCGGCAATAAACCAGGCTTGCCAGCACGCCGCCGATGATCCCGCCGTAAACCACCCAGCCATTCTGGAAATCCCATAAAATAGAAGGGTCTTTCAAGATATCCGGTATGCTCACCGTATAGTAGAGAAGCTTGCTGCCAAGCGAGCCCCCAAGCACTGCGCACCAGAATATGCCATATATAATATCGGTATCCATGCCCTTTTTCTTTGCCCTTACCTCACTGATAATAAACGCGCTCAAATAACCGAGCGCAGTCATGATGCCATAAATATGCAGCGTCAGCGGGCCAAGATGTATCGTATTAATCATAATCCATTCCTCACTTTTCTTCCTTGTCCTTTTATTGATTATACGGAATTTCTGCTTTGATTGCAAGATACATATAGATGGCAGAAGAAAGTTGTGGTACAATTTGTCTTAAGGAGGGAACCAACGCAGTTAGGAGGATTCCTTAGGGCTTGTTACAGGGGGATTAAATTTTAACCCCAGTGTAAGGATTTCACATGAGGAGGTGGAGGACATGCCGACAAGTGAAAAAGAATACAATGGGTTTTTATTTGACCAACTATCAATCTTAGAACGTATTGAAGCCGTTACCGACGACGAAAAGGCTTTAAAGCAGATTGCCCTGGAGCGGCGGCAGATAGAACGGAAGCTTTACCAACAGCCGCCTTCCATCCAACAACCGTAACTATTAATCCAAAGAGGATGTCATACGGCATCCTTTTTTACTTAGAAAGGAACGTACCTATATGTGGATTGCAGATAAATGGGAAGACTATGAAGCGCTAGATTGTTCCGGAGGTGAGAAATTAGAACGCTGGGCAGATTATATCCTTGTCAGGCCTGACCCGCAAGTCATATGGGACACGCCCAGGCAGCATCCCGGCTGGAAAAAGAAAAACGGCCACTACCACCGCAGCAGCAAGGGCGGCGGTGAGTGGGAATTTTGGGGGCTTCCCGAGCAATGGGACGTCCATTATGGGAACCTAACCTTCCACCTTAAGCCTTTCAGCTTCAAACACACAGGCATTTTCCCGGAGCAGGCAGTAAACTGGGACTGGTTTAGCGCGAAAATCCGCCATGCCAGCCGCCCCATCAAGATTTTAAACCTGTTTGCCTACACTGGCGGCGCAACGCTCGCTGCGGCGGCGGCAGGCGCAAGCGTCACCCATGTGGACGCTTCGAAAGGCATGGTAACTTGGGCAAAAGAAAACGCCCGCTCCTCCGGCCTTGGCGATGCTCCCATACGCTGGATTGTAGAGGACTGCGTTAAATTTGCGGAACGGGAAATCCGCCGCGGGAACCATTATGACGCCATTATTATGGACCCGCCCTCCTAGGGCAGGGGGCCCAAAGGGGAGGTTTGGAAAATCGAGGACTCCATCTACCCTTTCATCAGCCTCTGCGTACAGCTATTGTCAGAAAAGCCCCTGTTTTTCTTAATCAATTCCTATACGACCGGGCTGCAGCCAGCGACGCTGGCATACATGCTAGGCACAAAAATGCGCAAGTTCAAGGGGCGCATAGACGCCCAGGAAGTGGGGCTTCCCGTCACTTCCAGCGGTCTGATACTGCCCTGCGGCGCAAGCGCCAGATGGGAAGCCCCATAAAGGCTTCCCATCTTTTTATAATCTAGATTAAATTTTATTCTTCCTCTTTCTCTGGATCTTTATAGGAGTATGCGTTGGAAATCCTGGCATTTTCCGCTGTCAGCTCCACTTCTTCACGATAGTAGGCAATCACAGGCGTCCCCACCTCAATATCCTTATAGATTGCATCCGCCACCTCCAGCGGTGCGTTGATGCAGCCGTGGGAACCGCTGCTCTTATAGATTTCCCCGCCAAACTTACCGCCCCGCCAGGAAGCATCATGTATGCCTACATTGTAGGCAAACGGCATGAAATACGTGACGTCAGACTCGTAATCTTCCCCTTTAAGCACCGCCGGGCTGTCCTTATACACAATCTTAAACACGCCGTCCGGCGAGCCGTTATCCCTATTAATATTGCCGGTGACAACATCACTCTCCACCTTCAGCTCGCCGTCTTTATAATACCACATATGCTGCTTGGTATAGTCAATCTCCACATAAGTATTCCCAATATCGTCTTTGCCTTCCACATAAGCGCGCTGGGAGTATACCGGCTCCCTGCTCACCGGCTTACCGCCCTCAAGGTCTGCCTTTAGTTGTTCGGCCTCGGCCGTCTTATCCACAATCCAGCCATAATCCCCGCCGCCAATCTCAACCGTATCATTGGAAGAGGTATGGAATGTACGCACATCCGCATATGTGTTATACTTGCTGGCTAGCGCCTGCACATAGTCGGCAATCTTGTCCTCCTTCAAGGAGACGTCAAACCCGTCCACCGTCAAGAACTCGCGAATCTGTTCCTTCGTCAGTTTTTCTTCGTAGTCTTTAATCTCGTAATCAATCGTGGCATTCTCGTAGCTTTCAATACGGTTAATTGTGTCTACGATTTCTTTGCTCTCACAGGTATACTTCGGGCTGGCATAATCTTCGTCCGTAAGCTGCACAGACGTCTCGCCGTCGGACACTGCCTGTTTTACCTTAGCAAGCACACGTTTCAAAACCATTTTATTCCCCGGTATTTCTTCCTCTACATAATAGCCGTCCTCCCCAAGCTCTATATGCGCACTTTGGGGCTTCGTGATATTCTCTTTTTGAAAGCAGTCCATACCTTCAACTGCCTGGGAAATTAATTCTTCTTTATATTTCATTGTAATGGGGACTTCACTGTCGTGCGGAGAGAAAACAGCCCCTAGCCATTGCAGCGGCTTTTGCCCCTTCAGCAATTGTTCCACAGAACCATCCGGCACATAAGAACACTCAATATCAGCGCCATACACATGATGCTTGCCGCCGTCCCTGTCAAACACCGTCAGAAGATAATCCTCCACGCTATCCCCTACCTTTTCCTCGGCGGCCGAAAGAGCCATCCCGCCAACCCGCCAACCGTTTATTTTGGTCCGAAAGAAAAAATGGCTGCTAAAATAAAATGAAATTGCAATATACAGGCCCGCCATCACTGCAAGCGCCAATGCCGCGCTTACAATAATGACTTTCTGTCTTTGTTTTTTCCTGCGTCCTCGTTTTCCCATTCGCATCCCTCAATTCTTGATTTAATTTCTGGACGGGTACGGACATAAACCATAAATTCCAGCAATTCTCCCTGCTCCCCAAATTTCCTGGGATAAACTTCCGCCAACACCGGAAGCATCTCTCCGTCAACTTTGCGCAGATAAGAACAGGCAACACGCGCTTCCCCATTGCATAACCTATCACATAGATGCTCTGTTGAAAGCAGATGCAAGATACGTTCCTGATCGCCCTCTTCCACCATTTCCCTAATTACGAGCTGAATCATTTTCTCATATCTGCCAATATTATAATCGTCCCTCAGAATTTCTGCCAGCTTTTTTTCCTCCCTTGGCCCCTTTAAAATCCGACACCCGTCTGGTTTTAAGGATACCGCCATAATCTTATAATACCCTGGCATCCCATATTTTCCCTGATATTCCATATGCTATACTTCCCTTTTCAATAATACCACTTGCTCCCCAGCAAGGTAATGTATGTTTTGCAAATATTTTCTTATTCTTTTCTTAAAAAAGACTGTCAACTGATATATTATAACAGTCTTGCCACTTCCGGTAAACATAACAACTGTATCTGACAGCGTCATATTTGCAATTGCCCCATGCATATCTGCCTTAATCCATACCAGCATATTTGCATGGCTACATTACATGATTTTATATAAAAATATCATAACTCAAACAGGCATACCTTACCCTGCGCAAGGCTTCCTCGGACATCTATGACCCTTTGGTTCTTAGAGCCCCGGAACTGCAAAGAAATATCCTTCTCTTCTTGCATAAATTCCCCATCCACCAGGACATCAAGAAGCGACAGCAACTCATCCGTGGCCTCACACCTTGCAAAACCCTCCTTCCAGAGCTGCTCATCAAGCAGATATCCCGTGTAACACCAAATCGTCTTAGACGGATACCGTTCCCTTACCTTCTTCAGGAACGGCAGCAACGCACGCTGGTTCGCCGGTTCAAACGGCTCTCCTCCAAGCAACGTCAAGCCAGAAATAAAATTTGGTTTTAATAACTCAAGAACCTCTTCCTGCGTCTCGCCTGTAAACTCCTGCCCGTAATTAAAATCCCAGGTCTCCGGATTAAAACACCCCTTACAGTGATGGGTGCAGCCTGACACGAACAGGGAAACCCGAACGCCCGGCCCATTTGCTATGTCTGTCTTTTTTATCTGCCCATATTTCAAAAAAAAGCATCTCCCCTTTCTTATATTCTTGAAACCCTAACTTTAAAACGCACTACTTGCTGAATATTTTTCTATTCTCAAAGGTGCATTACCCTTTCCTGGATTTCCTGTGTCCTTCCCTGGTTCCAAAACTGTGTCCCGATATAGCCACACGTCCTGCGCGCCACATTCATCTTACTTTCATCCCGGTTCTGGCAATTCGGGCACTCCCACACCAATTTCCCATGCTTATCAGAGACAATCTTGATTTCCCCTTCATAACCGCACACCTGGCAATAATCGCTTTTGGTATTCAGCTCCCCATACATAATATTATCATAGATATGCTGCATAACCGTTAGCACTGCGTCAATATTCCCCTGCAAATTGGGGACTTCCACATAGCTTACCGCGCCGCCTGGGGACAATTTCTGGAACTGTGACTCAAAGGTCAGCTTGCTGAACGCGTCTATCTCTTCTGTCACATGGATATGGTAGCTGTTGGTAATATAATTCTTATCCGTCACCCCCTCAATCAAACCAAACCTGCGCTGGAGGCATTTGGCAAACTTATAGGTGGTAGACTCCAGGGGCGTGCCATAAAGGCTAAAATCAATATCTGTCTCTTCTTTCCAACGACGGCATGCCTCATTCATATGTTCCATTATTTTCAAGGCAAATGGCGTTGCCGAAGGGTCCGTATGGGATTTGCCAGTCATGTACCTGGTGCATTCACAAAGGCCTGCATACCCCAAAGAAATCGTCGAATAACCATGATAAAGGAGCTCGTCTATGACCTCCCCTTTGCCCAGCCGCGCAAGCGCCCCATACTGCCACAAAATCGGCGCCACATCCGAAAGAGTTCCCTTCAAGCGCTCATGCCGGAGCATCAACGCCCTTCGGCATACTTCAAGCCTCTCATCAAAAATACGCCAGAATTTATCCCTGTCCCCCTCAGATGAACAAGCTACGTCTACTAGGTTAAGCGTCACAACCCCCTGATTAAACCTGCCATAAAATTTGGGCTGGTTATCTTTATCATGGTAAACTGTCAAAAAGGAACGGCATCCCATGCAAGGATAACAATATCCCTGTTTATTTTCCTTCATGACCTTCTCTGAGATGTAGTCAGGCACCATCCGTTTGGCGGTGCATTTTGCCGCCAGCCTTGTCAGGGACCAATAACGGCTCCCCTCCCGGATATTGTCTTCCTCAAGCACATAAATCAATTTGGGGAAGGCTGGGGTGATGTATACGCCTTTTTCATTCTTTACGCCCTGCATGCGCTGCAGCAGCATTTCTTTGATTACCAGCGCCAAATCATCCCTGAGCCTTCCCTCCTCCACCTCGTCCAAATACATAAACACAGTCACGAAGGGGGCTTGTCCATTGGTTGTCATCAGCGTAATTACCTGATACTGGATCATCTGTACGCCGCGGCGGATTTCCTCCTTAACGCGCATTTCTGCAACTTCATTGACTTTGTCCTCCAAAAGGGGCAGCCCTGCTGCCATAAACTCCCGGCGAACCATCTTCCTTAATTTCTGCCTGCTCACTTCCACAAACGGCGCCAGGTGGGAAAGCGTAATGCTCTGCCCCCCATATTGGGAGCTGGCAATCTGCGCAATCGCCTGGGTTGCCACGTTGCACGCCGTAGAAAAGCTTTTCGGGCGTTCAATCATCGTCTCGCTGATGACCGTTCCATTCTGAAGCATATCCTCCAGGTTGACAAGACAGCAGTTGTGCATATGCTGTGCAAAATAGTCGGAGTCATGGAAATGGATTTTCCCTTCCTCATGCGCCTGCACAATGTCTTCCGGCAACAGGAAACGCTTCGTGATGTCCTTGCTGACCTCGCCCGCCATGTAGTCCCTCTGCACGCTATTGACAATGGGATTCTTATTGGAATTCTCCTGCTTAATCTCCTCATTGTCACACTCAATCAGGCTTAAAATCTGTTCATCAGTAGAATTTGATTTGCGCACCAGTGCACGCTTGTAACGATAAGTAATATACTTCCTCGCTACCTCATACGCTTTGTGCGCCATAATCTCGTTCTCTACCATATCCTGAATTTCTTCTACATTGTATATCCGTTCCATAGATGCGCACGTATCTGTGATATGCTGTGCAATGGAGCCTATTTGCGCTTCCGACAACCTGTCGCTTTCCTCCACTTCACGATTTGCCTTAGCGACTGCGTCAACAATCTTACTGCTGTCAAAACCCGTCTCTTTTCCGCTTCTTTTGATAATTTTCATCAATATATCCTCCAAAATAACTAAATATAGTATAGACAATAATCTTATATACTATATATGCTTTTCCAATATAACATTATCCATTCCAAAAAGCAAGTTTAAATATATACTTTATGTTAAATTATTTCCAATTGTACAATAACCTCTTGAATCTGACGCAGAAAAATATTATCATAGAGGTATGTGTTGTTTTACATTTATATAGGAGGCGTTACGAATGAAAACCAAAAAATTAATCCCCTTAGCGCTCAGTTGCCTGCTGATTCTTGAGACACCTTTCCTCTCCCAGGCGGCTGATTTTTCGCGCGCGCAGATACCGTCCATAAGAACCACTTCACAAGAAAGCGCCGTCGGACAGGATGAGAAGCTTCTTCAAGAAGAATTGGACATAGAGGCACAACAAGATACCAAGGCTGAACCCATAGATGAGACCACGCAAAATACCAAGGCTGAATCCATTCAGGTGGCAGGGAAGCTTACTGTCAGCTTAAATCAGAATGACAAAAGCCTTTCTGCAGGCTCTACCTTCCAATTAAAAGCATCTGTCTCTGGCTATGACGCTTCTGCCACAGGTAATCAGCCGCAAATCACCTGGTCATCCAGCAAACCAGACGTCGCTTCTGTGTCTTCACAGGGCATGGTTACCGCAAAAGCCGCTGGAAATACCGTGATTACTGCCACTGCCACAATCACGTCGGCGGGCAAGGCTTATACCGCTTCTTCTTCCTGCGCTATTAAGGTGGAAAATACGGTTACATTAAATAAGAAGAAACTAACCTTATACACCTGCCAAACTTCAAAATTAACCGCCAAGGCTTCTTCTGCGGTAAGTTGGCGTTCCTCCGACAAATCTGTGGTGGCTGTCAGCAAAAAGGGGAAGCTTACCCCCAAGAAAGCTGGCTCCGCCACAATCACAGCTACGGCAAACGGAGCGTCCGCTTCCTGCAAGGTCACTGTCAAAGAACCTTCGTTGGACTTGGAAGCCGAGCGGACAATTTATATTAAAAGTCCCGTCAACTTACATAAAGAGGTCCTTCCCGAAGACAATATTGACTGGAAATCCTCTAACAAGAAAATTGCCACTGTCAATTCCAAGGGAAGGGTAACCCCCAAGAAAGCTGGGACGGTTACGATTACCGCCTCCTGCCACGAAATAAAAAAATCCTGTAAAATCACAGTAAAAAAGCCGTATGTCAAAATAAGCTCCGAAAAAATCGCGCTCTTTGCTGAAACCAGCTATACCCTGGATTCATCAGCACGCCCAGCTTCTAAGCTTACTTTCCGTTCCTCTAACCCAAAAGTAGCGAAGGTATCACGCAAAGGCAAGATTACAGGCGTCCGTTCCGGGACTGCCACCATTACGGCTTCCGTCCCCGGCGCAAATGTCTCCTGTGAAGTGACCGTGCTGAAAAACGACTGTAAGCTTAGCCGCTCTTCACAGACAGTGATGCTTGGAAACAGCACGACCATTTATATGTCCAACGCTTCCGACGCTGGCAGCGTCTCTTTTGAGCTGTCGGACCCCTCAGTTGCCAAACTCGATGCTGATGGAAACACCTGTGAAATCACCGCCTGCCAGACTGGAAGAACTACTTTAAAGGCATATTATACCACCTATGTGGATGGCAAGCCTGTCACTTGCATGCACTCATGCAATATCAAGGTCATTGGTTCAGGCATCGTGCAGCAACAGGCGGCTGTAGCTGTCAACACGCACAAAGCCCTGACTTTAGAGAATGTGGACAAGCCCAATGCCGCCGTTACTGACACGGAATGGACAACTTCTAACCCCTTGGTTGCAAGCGTAAACCGCCACACCGGCAATGTTACGGGCATAAAATATGGTTCTGCAAAGATAACGGCAATTGTCAGCTATTCAGACGGCACCACCAAAGAATATGTTACCAATTTGAAAGTTTCCCAGCCTAAGGCAAACGCCAAACATACTGTCGTGGCGGTAGGCCATTCGCAAAAAATCAGCCTTAGCGGACTGACTTCTTACAGCAGCACAACCTGGAAACCAAAAAAGAAATCTTTGATATCTGTTTCTCCCGACGGCACCGTAACGACTGGAACTAAGACCGGGAAAACAACTTTGACAATCAAAGCGGACGGGCAGACAATCAATCATACTATTATTGTCACCAATCCTAGCATGAAAACCACAAGCACCCTGCTTGCACCGAAAAAAACAACCAAAATTAAACTATCAGGCATATGTGCCCAGAGCAATGTTACTTATCATTCCATGAAGAAATCCATTGCCACAGTCAACAAATCCGGCGTTATCAAAGGACACAAATGCGGGGTTGCCAAGATTAACGTCAGGGCGGACGGCAACAGCTTTACATTTCAGGTTGAGGTAGTCCCCCAGCGTGCGATTAACGCCTGCAAGACCGGTTACAACATTATGTACAGCTCTTCCTACAGCCAGGCAAGGCGCATGAGTAAGGGCTATTACGATTGCAGCTCGCTGGTTTTCCGCTCCTATGGTTGTGACACCGCACTGTTAGGCGGCATCCCCTCCTGGGCGCCAACCGCAGCATCCATGGCGTCTTACATGGAACGCACTGGCAAGGTGATTTCCTACCGCGGATTGTCCTCCTCCAAGTTACGCCCGGGCGACTTAATTTTTTACAAGGCTCCCTACTCCAATGGACGGTATAAGAACATCTACCATGTTTCCATGTACTATGGTGATGGTTACCGTTTAGAGAAGCCATTGCGCCTCTATTCCCGGGATCGTAACATCGTCATGATCGCAAGGCCTGTACGTTAAATTCAGCGCGAGCCGCTGGACTTTCGAAAAAAAATAGCCAGACCATTTCATTTTTATTTGAAAAGGTCTGGCTATTTCTATTTGCCAAGCTAATCATATAAGATTTCAAGATTCATGCATTGTAAAAAACAAAACTGATTATATAGGCTTTATTTATTTTAATGCATTGCTGCCTCTCGCAGCTTCAAATTCTGCCAGAATTTCTTTTCCCGGCTCCTTGGTAAGCAAGCTCACAGCCACGATTGCCGCCGTCCCCACAAGGAATGCCGGGAGCAGCTCATAGATTGCAAAGGCGCCGCCCATAGGGGCAACCAGGTATTTCCAGATAAATACCGTCGCGCCGCCCGCAACCATGCCGGCAACTGCTCCAAACAATGTCGTACGCTTCCAAAACAGGGCGCAAATGATAACCGGGCCAAAAGCCGCCCCAAAACCTGCCCAGGCAAACGACACTATGCCAAAGACAGAGCTGTTGGGATCTCGCGCTATAACCACGCCGAGAATGGCAATTACGATAACCGTCGCCCTGGCAATCAACATGCTTGTCTTAGAAGACAGTTTCAAATGCAGCGTATCTTGCAAAATATTTTGCGATACACTGGATGAAGCCGCTAAAAGCTGCGAGTCTGCTGTCGACATGGTGCTTGCCAAAATGCCAGCCAGGATTAAGCCGGCCATCAATGCCGGGAATACGCCATATTTTGACAGCAAATCAGCGATACGCACAATAACCGTCTCTGTATCACTGCCGGAAAGCAAGGCAATTATCCCGCCTTTGCTCAGGGCATTTCCCACGATACCGATAAAAACAGCCATCGCCATTGCAATTACTACCCACACAGAAGCCACACGGCGGGACAGCTTTAATTTATTTTCGTCCTCAATCGCCATAAACCTAAGCAGGATATGGGGCATCCCGAAATATCCAAATCCCCACGCACAGGTAGATATAATCTTGAGAAGTCCATAAGGCTGCGACGTGCCGCTCTCTGCCACATATGTGCTGGTCGCAGACAAATACCCTGGCAAAGCTTGGGCGTTTTCCATAACAGCGCCCACCCCGCCAGCAGAAATAGTGGCGAAGACCAGTACAAACACAATTGCGATCGACATAATGATGCTCTGTATGAAGTCAGTTGTGGATGCCGCCAGGAAACCTCCTGCCGCCGTGTATCCCACAATGACAATAGCTGAAATAACCATAGCTGTCATATAATCAGCGCCAAACAGCGAGGAAAACAGTTTGCCGCAGGCTGCAAACCCAGAAGCCGTATATGGCACAAAGAATATAATAATAATCAACGCTGCAATCACAGTCAAAATATTCTTTTTATCATGGAAACGGTTGGAAAAGAACTGCGGCAGCGTGAAAGAATTCGTAATCTGCGTATAACGGCGCAGGCGCCTTGCCGTGAACAGCCAGTTCAGATATGTACCTGCAGCCAGACCTACAATGGTCCAGCCTACATCGGCAAGGCCGGAAGCATACGCCAGGCCGGGCAGCCCCATCAGCAGATAACCGGACATGTCCGAAGCCTCCGCGCTCATCGCAGTTACCAACGGCCCAAGCCTCCGGCCTCCCAGGTAGAAGTCGGAGGCGGATTCATTTTTCCTGGCGAAATAAAACCCGATTGCCAGCATACCGATGAGATAAACCACGATAGTCATTAAAATACAAATGGATGCTGTGCTCATAAATTTTTCTCCTTCCATAAATTAGGTCACAGAAAAAAATACATTTCAGATATTCTTTCCTGTGACCTCAAATTATATTGCGTATTCCGATCCTTATACTAACTCAAGAAGAACCTCTAAAGCGCCATCGCCTTTACGCTGTCCAATCTTGACGATTCTGGTATAACCACCGTTCCGACCTACATATTTTGGAGCAATCTCGTCAAAGATTTTAGCTACAAGATCAACCTTCTTGGTGTTCCTCTTCTTTCCTTTGTTCTCTGTCGGCACAGACGTTACCGGGTACAATACCTTAAGCATCTGCCGCCTTGCATGTAAGCGGGAAGGAAGGTCTTTCTTAATCTTTTTCTCTACCTCATCATAAACGGTAACCTTTTTGCCGTCCACAACTTCTTTGACCCTCTTTCCATTGCTATCCTTGCGAGGAACCTTTGCGGTCACAGTCACTTCTTCAAAGTTGTCTTTCTCTTTCACGCCCATAGCAATCAACCCTTCGGCTACCTTGCGGATTTCTTTCGCTTTAGCCTCTGTGGTTACAATCTTGCCGTTGTAAAGCAGTGCGGTTACCTGGTTCCTGATTAATGCTTTTCTCTGGGCAGAAGTCCTGCCTAACTTTCTATATTTTGCCATTTCAATCCTCCATCTGTGATATACCCGGCAATGCCCTTTGGCCTTACTCACCGAATACTGTTATTGTACTGTTGCTCACTGTGGAAATACCCTGATTCCAGGATATACAGGGCTTCGCCTTTTGGTCTTACAAACCCTGCCATGCTGCCCTGCCTCGGACTACCCCTCGCCAGAACAAAGTGGAACCCAAACGAACGTAAGCAGTTCGTTTGGCAGCGCCCCTTTAAAGAATTTTATTCTTCTCCGGGGTTTAGCTGTAATCCTAGTTCCTTTAATTTTGCCAGCACTTCTTCTAATGATTTGCGGCCAAGGTTACGGACTTTCATCATATCTTCCGGCGTCCTGTTCGTCAACTCTTCTACCGTATTGATCCCCGCACGTTTCAGGCAATTGTAGGAACGAACCGATAACTCCAGCTCATCAATGTTCATCTCAAGGACTTTTTCTTTGGCATTGTCCTCTTTCTCAATCATGACTTCCGCTGTCTTCGCATTTTCAGACAAATCAATAAACAGGTTCAAGTGCTCGCTCAAAACTTTTGCCGCCAGGCTGACTGCCTCGTCCGGCTCTAATGTGCCGTTCGTATATACGTCCAGCGTAAGTTTGTCATAATCTGTAATCTGCCCTACACGGGTATTTTCAATGGAAAGGTTCACTCGCTCAATTGGCGTATAAATACAGTCAACTGCAATCACGCCAATTGGCACATCCTCACCTTTATTCTTGTCAGCGCTAACATAGCCCCTGCCCTTGGTGATAGTCAATTCCATATAAAGCCTGGAATCCGTTCCTCCATTTAAGTGGGCAATCACTAAATCCGGATTCATAATCTCAATATCCGGGTCAACTTGTATATCTGCTGCCGTGACTACGCCTTCACCCTCAAATTCAATATAAGCAACTTTAGACTCGTTTGTTTGGCTGGTATTTTTCAAAGCCAGATTTTTGATGTTCATGATAATCTCAGTCACATCCTCCTTAATGCCTGGGATGGAACTGAATTCATGCAGGACACCTTCGATTTTCACCTGACTGACTGCTGCACCTGGAAGGGAAGAAAGCATAATCCTTCTCAATGAATTCCCAAGTGTAGTACCATAGCCTCTTTCAAGTGGCTCTACGACAAATCGGCCGTATTTTTTGTCTTCTGAAATCTGCGCAATTTCAATTTTCGGTTTTTCAAAATCGAACACTACAAAGTCCCTCCTTTTCGGATTTCGTTGCTTGTCACTTATTATTTAGAATATAACTCGACGATAAGCATCTCATCGACAGGAACGTCAATCACCTCTCTGTTTGGCAATTCTTTTACCGCGCCTTTCAGGTTTTCCTGGTCAATATCCAACCATTCCGGCACCAGCCTTCCTCCGGTTACCTCAAGGATATCTTTGTATCTCTGGGAGCCTTTGCATTTCTCTTTAATTTCAATCGTATCACCAGCCTTAATCAGATAGGATGGGATTTTCACCTGCTTGCCATTTACCAGCACATGTTTATGTCCAACTATCTGCCTTGCCTCTTTTCTGGTCCTTGCCAGGCCCAGGCGGTATACAACGTTATCCAGCCTTCTCTCAAGAAGGATCATCAAGTTCTCACCCGTCATACCCTTCATTCTGTCAGCTTTAAGATAGTAATTGTGGAAAGGCTTCTCCAATACGCCATATATGAATTTTGCTTTCTGTTTCTCTCTCAACTGAAGGCCATACTCAGACACTTTTCTGTTTGCTCTCTTTAACTGCCTGTTGGACTTCTTATCTATTCCCAGATATACGGGATCTAAACCAAGGGATCTGCATCTCTTGAGAACTGGAACTCTATTTACTGCCATCTTAACCTATACCTCCTAATTAGACTCTTCTGCGTTTGGGTGGACGACATCCGTTGTGAGGTACCGGAGTAACGTCTTTAATGCTGGTTACTTCAAGTCCGCATGCCTGAAGCGCACGGATAGCTGCTTCACGTCCTGAACCGGGTCCTTTTACCATAACGTCGACTGTTTTCAAACCATGGATGAGGGCTGCTTTTGTCGCAGTCTCTGCTGCCATCTGTGCAGCATATGGAGTAGATTTCCTTGAACCTCTAAAACCAAGACCGCCTGCACTTGCCCATGATAAAGCATTTCCTTCAGCATCTGTAATGGTTACAATTGTATTGTTAAAAGATGACTGAATGTGCGCCTGTCCGCGTTCAACGTTTTTCTTTACGCGCTTTTTTGTCACTTTTTTTGCAGTGTTTTTCGCCATTTCTAAACTAACCTACTTTCTTCTCATATTTAATATAATAGTTACATATCATTATTGATAGTGGTTACGCCCGACTATCACGCTGCCTTCGCCTTATGGTAGTTCTGTTCGCTAACCTCAAGCTGCGCCATAAAACCGCTTGCTTTCGCTAAGCTTTTACAAGGTAGTTACGCTCGACTATCACGCTGCCTTCGCCTATCGGCTCGCCACCGCTAAGTCTCGGTAACAAAGTTCGCACTAACCTCAAGCTGCGCTTGTCAGCTTGCTTTCGCTAAGTGCTCTACTTTTTCTTATTAGCGACAGTCCTCTTAGGTCCTTTTCTGGTTCTCGCATTGGTCTTAGTCTTCTGCCCACGGACCGGAAGGCCTTTCCTATGACGGATTCCACGATAACATCCGATTTCCTGTAATCTCTTAATATTTAAAGCAATCTCCCTCCTCAAATCTCCTTCTACCATCTGAGTCTGGTCAACTACTTCGCTAATCCTCTTTACTTCTTCATCAGTCAAATCCCTGACACGAGTATCTGGGTTTACCTTTGCCTCGGCAAGGATACGGTTTGAGCTAGCCCTTCCGATGCCGTAAATATAAGTCAACCCGATCTCAACACGTTTTTCTCTTGGTAAATCTACACCTGCAATACGAGCCATGTGTGTTGTGCACCTCCATAAAATTTTCTTCTCAATTATTGAATGCTATAAGATACCTGGCAAAACCAGCAACAAGTTTCGCCTGACATCAGCCGACCATATACAGCTACGGTTGCTCGTCCTGAAATGTGTGTATACTGTCTGCTTGCCTTTGGCACTGTCCCATTCCTGTTCCCTCGGTATCAAAGAACAAGAACCCAGCCGTGCATGCTGGTTATTATGAATAGCAAGGAAAACTTCCAATACCCTGCTACAGCCGCACATAAATAAAAACAAACCTTCACAAACAATTCGTAAATAAGGAGGTTCTGTTCGCTAACCTTAAACTGCGCTTGTAAGCTTGTTTTCGTTAAGCGCACAGAACGACCTCACACTAAACTCACACTTCGCATAAATGCTAGTGTTCGTTAAGTGTTTCCGGTCACCCCTGTCTCTGTTTGTGTTTTGGGTTCTCGCAGATTACCCGGATGCTTCCTTTTCTCTTGATAATCTTGCACTTTTCGCAAATAGGTTTTACTGATGATCTTACCTTCACAGCGTTTCCTCCTTTCTGCTATGTCCAAACAGACATTCTAAAATGACCTTTACGCATTTTTATGCGCAAAAATAATATGCTCCAAAAGCATTCAGCTAACAGTATACCATCCAAGCCCAGAAAAATCAAGGCTTTTTTTAACTTCCTTAAAACACGCGATATATTATATTTCTATTGGAAACTGCAAATTTGCCACCCGTTATAAAAACAACCACCGGAAAGAATACATTTGCCATATCCCATCCGATGGTTTCTCATGTCTTTGCGCCCTATTTATCCCTCCAGATAATCCTGCCTTTTGTCAGGTCATATGGGGACATCTCAATCGTCACCTTATCCCCCGGCAGGATGCGGATAAAATTCATCCTTAGCTTCCCGCTGATATGCGCCAGGATCTGATGCCCATTCTCCAACTCAACTTGGAACATGGCGTTTGGCAGCTTCTCAACCACTTTTCCTTCTACTTCAATAACATCTGCTTTTGACATTTTATTCCCTCCTGAAACCAGTTTGTTCTTGATAAAGCTTAATCGCCCTTTTTATTTCCTCATTCCGAAAATCCTGCTGTGAAAAGACTTCTGTAATCTCTTTCGGAAGATTTTTAATAATTTGAATATGTTTCCTGTTCTTTTTTTTCGGCTTTTCTATGGGCTTTGACTTCCCATCCGCCAAATAAACCAGATTGGCTTCTTCCTTTATAATTACATAAAGACTGTCTTTGTCATGTCCTGACCTGGAAACTGCTAACTTAATGTCCATCAATTACCTCCTAATTTAAGGAAGCTCTGCTCGCCATTCGCCAGATACTTTCGGCCTCGCTAAGCTCACAGAACACCCCCGCGCAAATCTCTGCCTGTGCAATGCACTTGGCTTCAATAAGCGCCCTCGGTCAGGCTCAAAATTTCCGGCTCGCCGGATGTAATCAGAATCGTATTTTCGTAATGAGCAGACAGGGAGCCGTCCTGCGTCACCACAGTCCAGTCATCATCCTGCCATTCCACATCAAAACGCCCTGCATTAATCATGGGTTCTATTGCCAATGTCATGCCTGCCCGCAGCCGCACGCCCCTGCTCTTCTGCGCGAAGTTGGGAATCTGTGGATCTTCATGCAAATGGGTGCCAACCCCATGCCCTACCAGGTCCCGTACCACCCCATAGCCAAAGCTTTCCGCATATGCGCTGATAGCATTGGAAATCTCATGTAGGTGATGACCTTCCCTTGCATACTTTATGCCCTCAAAAAAACTTTGGCGCGTCCTTTCTATTAATAATGCGGCCTCCTTGGAAATTTCACCAATGCCATGCGTCCTCGCCGCATCAGAATGGTATCCTTTGTAGATTACGCCAATATCAAGGCTTACAATGTCGCCCTCACGTATGATACGTTTCTTAGTGGGAATGCCATGGACAACTTCATCATTCACGGAAACACACACAGACGCCGGATAGCCATTGTAATTCTTGAAAGACGGGATGCATCCATAACTGCGGATGATATCATCGCCCAGGTGGTCTATGTCGAGGGTAGACATTCCCGGCCGCAATTCCTTTCCCAAATTTTCATGGACTTTTGCCAGGATCTTCCCTGCTGCCCTCATCAATTCAATTTCCCTGGCTGATTTTATGGATACTGACATGTTTACGCCCCCAATATTTCCACAATGGCTCCAAAAACGCTCTCCATTGGCTGCGTCCCATCCACGCTCTTTAAAATGCCCTGTTTCTGGTAATAGTCAATCAACGGCTGCGTCTGCTCGTGGTATACATTAAGACGCTTTTTCACTGTCTCTGGCTGGTCATCGTCCCTGAGTACCACCGGATTGCCGCAGCGGTCGCAAATGCCTTCCTGCTTGGTGGGAATAGACACGATGTGGTATGTTGCGCCGCAATTTAAGCAGGCACGCCTGCCAGACATACGGTTTATGATGTTATCGTCCGGGACGTCCACATCAATAGCATAGTCCATCTTCTGATTAATTTTAGCGAGGGCTGCATCTAAGGCTTCTGCCTGTGGGATGGTCCTCGGAAAACCGTCCAATACAAATCCATTCTTGCAGTCATCTTGCGCGATACGGTCCATAACAAGGTCGCAGGTCAGCTCATCTGGCACCAAAAGCCCCTGATCCATATATTCTTTTGCTTTCTTCCCTAATTCTGTGCCGGCTTTTAGGTTTGCACGGAAAATATCTCCCGTGGAAATGTGGGGAATGGAATATTTATCTGCAATCTGCTTTGCCTGCGTCCCTTTTCCTGCCCCCGGTGCACCCAACATAATAATTTTCATACAATCTTCCTCCTAACTATGCCATGAAAGCATTTGCCTTCCTCCTAAAATAACGTTAGTGCACCATGGGAAACGCCCTGCGGCGCCTCCCAGGCACACATACTCAGTTCTTAATCATTCAAAAATCCTTTATAGTAGCGTACCAGCATCTGGGATTCAATCTGCTTGAGCGTCTCAATAATAACACCCACGATAATGATGATGGATGTGCCGCCGAAAGATACGTTTGCGCTGAATACCCCGTTAAAGAAAATCGGGATTACGGCAACAATCGTAAGGCCCACTGCTCCAATGAATACGATATAATTCAAAATCTTTGCCAGATAGTCGCTGGTTGGCTTCCCGGGCCTGATTCCCGGAATAAATCCGCCCTGGCGTTTCATATTATTTGCAATCTCCAGCGGATTGAAGGTAATGGAAGTATAGAAATATGCAAATGCAACAATTAAAATAATATATACGACCAAACCTATGCTGTAAACAGGCTGCTCAGGGTCACACCAGTAGGACTGGGACATACCGTGAAGGATTTTGCTCCCGATTCCATTCCCATTTCCTTTGCCCATAAGGCTGGCAATTACTACCGGGAACTGCAAAATGGATTGTGCAAAGATAATCGGGATAACGCCCGCGGTGTTTACTTTCAGCGGGATATGGCTGGACTGGCCGCCTACCTGCTTGCGCCCCTGAATCTTCTTACTGTACTGTACGGGAATCTTGCGCTCTCCATCCTGGAGGATAATGACGAACACAACCGTTACCAAGATAACCGCCAGGATTACAAGCGCCGCAATAATTGCGTTTCCTACATTCGGCGCGTTCTTGATAAACTGGTTATATAAAGTCATCAAATCTTCTGGGATTCGTGAGATAATATTAATCGTTAACACGATAGAGATACCGTTGCCGACACCCTTCTCGGTGATTCTCTCTCCAATCCACATCAGCACTGCGGAACCTGCCGTCAATGTTGTAACCATCATGATTACCTGCAGCGCATTAAACTGCTCCAGATAACCGCCGCGCCCAAATCCGATTGCCATGGCAATTGACTGGATCAAGGCAAGGGCAACCGTTACATAACGAGTAATCTCCGCAATTTTCTTGCGGCCGTCTTCTCCGTCTTTCTGCATCTCTTCCAATTTAGGGATTGCAATCGTCAGAAGCTGCATAATGATGGAAGACGTAATATAAGGCGTAATATTCAAAGCAAATATTGACATCTGCTCGAAAGAGCCACCCGTGATGGCATTAAAGAAGTTGAAGCCATCTGCTCCCTGGCTTGCAAACCATTCTGCAATCACCTCTCCCTTGACGCCCGGCAAGGGTAGCTGAGAACCCAGCCTGATGACAATCAACATTAAAAAGGTATAAAATATACGGTTTCTGATATCTTTGATTTTAAACGCTTTACGAAGTGTCTCCAGCATCCTTAGATCACCTCTGCTTTTCCGCCCAGAGCCTCAATCTTTTCCTTTGCGCTTGCACTGAAGGCATTTACCTGAACTGTGAGTTTCTTGGTTAAATCACCGTTTCCCAGGATCTTTACTCCATCCCCGGTCTTTCTGATTATTCTGCGTTCCAATAAATCTTCCACGGTTACAACAGCATCATTATCAAACACTTCCAGTTTGTCAACATTGATTGCAATAATTTCCTTAGAATTCCTGTTTGTAAACCCGCGTTTGGGAATTCTTCTGTATAATGGCATCTGGCCGCCTTCAAAGCCCGGTCTTGGTGAGCCGGAACGGGCTTTCTGTCCCTTATGCCCCTTACCTGCCGTCTTACCATTTCCTGAGCCGTGCCCGCGTCCCCTTCTAAATCTATCACCATGTTTGGAACCTTGCGCCGGTCTTAAATTTGATAAGTCCATTCTGACACCTCCTTACTTTTGTGTTAAATCTCTTCTACTTTCACTAAATGCCTGACATGCCTAATCATGCCCCTGATCGCCTCGTTATCCGGCTGCTCTACGGAATGGTTCAATTTCCTCAAGCCAAGGGCTTCTACGGTCTTGCGGTTCTTAGGAACCGCGCCGATTGTAGACTTCACAAGTGTAATTTTTAATTTCTCTGCCATTTTCCATGTCCTCCTTAACCGAGTATCTCTTCCACGGATTTACCGCGAAGCTTCGCTACCTCTTCCGGAGATTTAAGCTGGCTCAAAGCATTGATTGTAGCAAGGACTACATTCTGCTTATTGTTAGATCCCAAAGATTTGGTACGGATATTCTTAATGCCGGCAAGCTCGCACACATTACGTGCCGGACCGCCTGCGATTACTCCAGTACCTTCGGGAGCCCTTTTCAGCAGCACAGATGCCCCGGTATGCTTTCCAGAAATATCATGTGTAATACTATTGTTATCATCCAATTTAACAGAAATCAGCTTTTTGGTGGCGTCTTCCTTCCCTTTGCGGATTGCCTCAGGAATTTCTGTTGCCTTGCCTAAACCTGCGCCTACATGGCCATTGCCGTCGCCAACAACAACCAAAGCTGTGAAACGCATGTTACGTCCGCCCTTGACAACTTTTGTTACACGCTTAATTGATACCACTTTTTCTGTTAATTCTAATTGACTAGCATCAATGATTGTACGTTTCATGTGTCTGTCTCCTCCTATTAAAAGTCTAATCCAGCTTCTCTGGCTGCATCAGCTAAAGCTTTTACCTTACCCTGGTAGATATAGCCTCCTCTGTCGAAGACAACCGTGGTAATGCCTTTCTCTAACGCCCTTTTTGCAATCACAGTCCCTAAATGCGCTGCTGCTTCTACATTATTGGTCTTTTCCAGCTCTGCTTTTACATCCTTCTGAAGTGTAGACGCGGAAACAAGCGTATGCTGCGCGTTGTCATCAATAATCTGCGCATACATATGATTATTGCTTCTAAACACAGCTAAACGTGGTCTTTCGGCAGTACCGGAGAAACGATTACGTATTCTTCTGTGTTTTTTCAAACGAACTTCGGATCTTGATTTTTTATTAACCATTTTTTGTTCCTCCTATTTTATTTCTTACCAGTCTTACCAACTTTACGCCTGATAACTTCATCAATATATTTGATACCCTTGCCTTTGTATGGCTCCGGCCTTCTCTTATCCCTGATTTCCGCTGCGTACTGGCCAACTTTTTCTTTATCGATGCCGGAGACGGTAATCTTGTTGCCCTCTACTTTGGACTCTAAGCCTTCCGGGTCTGTCATGACTACCGGATGGGAGAATCCCAAGTTCAAGGTCAGGTCTTTGCCGGACTTGGAAGCCCTGTAACCGACGCCGTTTACTTCCAGTACCTTGGTATAACCATCCGTCACGCCAACAACCATGTTGTTGATGAGCGTTCTTGTCAGGCCATGCAAGGATTTCATCTTCTTCAAATCATTCGGCCTTGTTACTGTTATATGGGAATCCTCCAGCTTAATTTCCATTTCTGCCGGGAGGGTTCTCTCCAATGTTCCCTTAGGACCTTTTACAGTCACATGATTATTTTCTGCAATGTCGACAGTAACGCCTGCCGGTACTGCGATTGGCATTCTTCCGATTCGTGACATGCCCGTACCTCCTTACCACACGTAAGCTAATACTTCACCGCCTACTGCTAATTTTCTTGCTTCTTTATCAGTTACAACGCCCTGGTTCGTGGAAAGGATTGCAATCCCCAGCCCTCCC
>CATLBW010000004.1 GCA_949879775.1 uncultured Lachnospiraceae bacterium | reverse complement strand
CGATGTCGGCTCATCGCATCCTGGGGCTGTAGCAGGTCCCAAGGGTTGGGCTGTTCGCCCATTAAAGCGGTACGCGAGCTGGGTTCAGAACGTCGTGAGACAGTTCGGTCCCTATCCGGCGCGGGCGTAGGATTTTTGAGGGGAGCTGTCCCTAGTACGAGAGGACCGGGATGGACGGGCCGCTGGTGTACCTGTTGGCAAGCCAATGCCATGGCAGGGTAGCCAAGCCCGGAAGGGATAAACGCTGAAGGCATCTAAGCGTGAAGCCCCCCCCAAGATGGGAAATCCCTCCGGAAGGAGTAAGACCCCTTGGAGACGACAAGGTAGATAGGGCAGAGGCGGAAGTGCAGAGATGTATGGAACTGACTGCCACTAATCGGTCGAGGGCTTGACCAAGAAGGCCCGAAAGAGCTTGGATTTAGCTGTGTGAATTTTTGAAGGTACAGGAGTATAGGAACCGATAGTTTGTATATATAATTGTATAATCCTCGATAGCTCAATGGTAGAGCACGCGGCTGTTAACCGCGGGGTTGTTGGTTCGAGCCCAACTCGGGGAGCTTTTTAATAAGATGATATTTCATTTGGCAAACAATAATTTAGTGAATAAGGGTTTAAAAGACGGAGTTTGATATTAACTTCGTTTTTTTGTAATAGAGGGATAAAATAAGTACATAGAATATATTTGTTTAAGCATAATAAGAAGGGCATGGTTAAGCATGGTCTTGCCGCCATCTTTATTGAAAGGACGAACACAAAATGAAAAAAATAATGTCTATTTTGCTTGTAATGCTCTTAATTTTGGCGACGCTGGCCTTTACAGGCTGCAGCAGTGGAAAAGATGGTACGCATAATGGTAGCCAGTCCGCGCCTGCTATTGAGTCTGCTATAGCTTTCTATACACAGGTATGGGCTGCATTTGGCGAGGATAACAAATTTCCTTGCAGCGGAGGTGATGCCGAGCATAGTACAGAAGGGCCAGGTCAGTTTATGCTGACGGAAGATAATGCTGACAGTTTCAAGCAGCTTATCCTTGTAACGGATGAGCTTTATGATATGCTTGTGGATGATGCTGCCACACTTTTGCACATGATGAATACCAATACTTTTTGCTCAGCGGTAGCTAAACTAGGGGACCCAGCAAAGGCATCTGAGTTTGCTGAGAAATATAAGACGGCTGTTCAAGGACAGCGTTGGATGTGCGGTTTTCCTGATAAGGTAGTTGTTATCTCAGTCGGCGACTATGTGGTCATGGCATACGGCCTTGAGGATAACATTGATAACCTTATCGCTGCTTGCTCCGCGGTTGAGCAGCAAGCAAAGGTGCTTGTTGACGCTTCCGCAATGGTTGAATAAATGTTGTTTTCCAGTATACCGTTTTTGTTTTGGTTTTTGCCCTGCGTGCTTCTTTTCTATTTTATTGTACCGCGTGGTTTGAAAAATACCGCCATACTTTTTTCGAGCCTGTTTTTTTACGGCTGGGGTGAACCGGGATATATCGTATGGCTGGTAACAGCCATAGCAACGGGGTATGTATTCGGGCTGCTTTTAGAGCGTTTCCGCAAAAGAGATAAGATATCCAAGGCTTTGTTTGTGTTGTCCGTTTCAATCAGCCTTGCCATACTTGGGTATTTTAAATACAGTGATTTCTTTATAAGCAACCTCAATATAATGACGGGTTCTTCCCTTCCGCTGCTTCGGCTGGCGCTGCCTATCGGAATCAGTTTTTACACTTTCCAGGTACTCAGCTATATGATTGATATTTATCGTGGGGATGCTGCGGCACAGAAAAACCCCATAGACCTTGCACTATATGTCGTGCTTTTCCCTCAGCTTATCGCAGGCCCTATTGTCCGCTATACCACGATTGCAGGGCAGCTTAAAGAAAGGAGCCTTACCGTTGAAAAGATTGCGCTTGGAATACGCCGCTTTATCATAGGGCTGGGCAAAAAGATCATGGTTGCCAACCTGTTGGGAGAGCTTTGCGGTATTTTCCGTGAATCCAAAGATAAATCTGTACTCTTTTTCTGGCTATATGCTGTGGCATATTCGCTTCATATTTATTTTGACTTTTCCGGTTATAGTGATATGGCGATTGGGCTGGGAAAGATTTTTGGGTTTACCTTCCCTGAGAATTTCAATTATCCATACATTTCTGCGAGCATTACTGAATTTTGGCAGCGTTGGCATATGTCGTTAGGCTCATGGTTTCGCGATTATGTTTATATCCCGCTCGGTGGCAACCGTGTCTGCGTTTCCCGGCATCTATTTAATATTTTTGTAGTTTGGATGCTTACCGGTTTCTGGCATGGGGCGGCATGGAACTTTATTGTTTGGGGAATTTATTTTGCGTTCCTGCTCATAATAGAAAAGCTCTGGCTACTTAAAAGCCTCAAGCAGAAGCGTATATGGAATCATGTATATGTTATATTTCTGGTTATCATCAGCTTTGTCATTTTTGACGCTTCAAGCATAGGACAAGCATTCTCTTATATAAAAGCTATGTTTGGCGCCAGCGGATATCCTTTGGTTTCAAAAGAATTCTTATACTACTTCCGCAGCTATGGAGGCGTGCTTGTAGTTGCCATGTTCGCGGCGACACCGCTGCCTAAAAAGGTATGGAGCCGCCTGGGCGCAACTCCTGTGGGTGGAGATGTTTTGGTTATTGCAGAGCCTTTGGCGATTTTGGCAATGCTTGTGGCATGTACGGCATATCTTGTGGATGGCTCTTATAACCCTTTTCTTTACTTTAGGTTTTGAGGAGGAATACTGAGTGAAAAAATATAAGGACATAATTTGTGTTGCCATCGTCGGCCTGGTTTTTGCCTGTTTGGCTTTAGCCGCTTGGTTACTGCCTTCAAAGGAATTTTCTGACAGCGAAAGGCGTAAACTTGCACAGGTTCCAAAACTTTCGCTTAGTTCCATCGAGGATGGCAGTTTTGTAACAAAATTTGAAAGTTACACGCAGGATCAGTTTCCCCTGCGCGATACTTTTCGGACGCTCAAGGCGTTTTTGGTTTATAATGTGTTCGGTCAACTTGACAATAATGGCATATATATGGCTGACGGTTATGCTGCAAAGCTTGAATATCCTCTGAATGTAAGTTCTGTCAATCATGCTGCAGACAGGTTTGGGTATATTTATGAGACTTTCCTCGCAGATAAAAATGTGAATGTCTATCTTTCCATTGTCCCGGATAAAAGCTATTTTCTTGCGGGGAGATACGGTTATCCTAGCATGGATTATGAAAAGTTGTTTGCTATAATGCAGGGGAAAATGAGCTATGCCGAGTATATCGATATTACCGGAACCCTTGACATTACAGATTATTACAAGACGGATACGCACTGGCGTCAGGAGAAAGTTACGGATACTGCTGCAAAGATAGCCGCGGGCATGGGCGTCACCCTCTCGGGCAAATACAGTGAAAAGGTACTTGAGCATCCGTTTTATGGAGTATATTACGGTCAGTCATCCCTTCCTTTGCCTACTGAAACGATCCATTACCTAACAAACGATATTCTTGACGGCTGTAAGGTGACAAATTATGAGAAGGGTACGGTCGGTGGGATTTATGATATGCAAAAAGCGGCAGGGAAGGACCCTTATGAAATATTCCTTTCCGGTGCGGTTTCTCTTATCACCATAGAAAACCCAAATTACCAAAACAGCCGTGAACTTATCATTTTTAGGGATTCTTATGGAAGCAGTATTGCGCCGCTTCTGGTTGAGGGGTATTCAAAGGTCACGCTGGTCGATATCAGGTATCTTAGGGCAGATTTTCTTGACAAATTTATAGAATTTAATGACCAGGATGTACTTTTCCTTTTTAGCACGCTTGTCCTTAATAACAGCGAAACATTGACGTGAAAGTATGATCCTGAAAAATAAGCCTTCTTTGCCGTTTCAGCCTTGTTTTCAAATTATCTAAGAATCTCTTATTGCCAATCACAGTCAGCATGGGACCGAAAGACATGACTTCAATTAGAAGTTCCGTTTCCATGCTTTGGTTATAGTAAATGCGGCATTCATAAGTATTTTCATCTATTTTCACGGTATTTTTTTCATAATTTGCAAAATGCAGCATGGCGCGTTCTAAGGCATTGCGTTTATTGGCAATCCGCAGTGTCAGCGGTTCCTTGTAGTAGGAATTTTGGATGATTGAATTTATGTCGATGGAAGAGGAAAGCGTATGTTCTGTAAGGCGGATGCTTGCAATGCGGTCAATATTGAGGGTTTCAAGCTTGTTTGTCCTATGTGGGTTCTGCTCTAAGGCTAAAAGACGGAACTTATCATTTTTCGTGGAGTATTCCAGACGCATAGGCACATAGTAATGGTGGACGCGGTTCCCTTTGGGGGAGTTATAATCTATGTCCACAAATTGCCGGTTTTTCTGGGCCTTTAGCAAGAGACGGAAATGGCGGCGGTATGTTTCATCCCCATAAGGGTCGCCATCGGCAAAACGGTCGTAATAGCAGAATTGTTCCCCACGCCAAAGGGGGCGCACGGTGCCAAGCAGCCTGTTTAATGTTTCAGCTTGTCCGGGGTCGAGGAATAACAGGATACGCGGATCTGCCAATAAAGCTTTGAGATACGATTTTTCTAAATCTGTCAAGGGTGTGCAAAAGGAAGGTGACAATTTGGAGAGATATAATTCTCCATCTCTGCGAAATAAATCCCAACTGCCATTTTCCAGCTTGGGGATAATGGAAAGCAGGCTTTCTTCAAAACCTTCCTGGCAGATGCGGTTATAAATTTCTTTGATTGTAAGGGGATTTTGGCTGCACAGCAAATGCCGCAGCACACGATAGTAACAACTGTAAACTTCTGAAAATAATTCCATAGCACACCTCCTGAATCAGGTATTTGAAGCTTTTTCATCAATCCCATACATGCGGTACATGGTTTCTAAGTCATTGTAAAAGCGTTTTTCTACGGATTTCGCTGTACATTCCAGAGATAAAATCCTGCCGATAAACGTGCGGGCCCAGGGAAGCATTTCATTGCAGTCAAAAACCTGGATTTCGTAAAGATAGGTGTTGCGGGCAATTTTAGTGACTGTGCCGCCCCGCCCCTCGCGCTTTAAGCGGTCGACAATATAGTTTTCCGTGGGTTCTAGCGCCCATATCGTCATAGCAAGGGTATCAAGGCGCTGCCTTTCCTGGCCCTGGAAGGAAACACCCCACAAATACGGGCGGTTGCGGCTAAGCTTGGCGAGCAGTTCCCCATAGTCCTCAGTTCTTTCCAGAGGTGTAATTTTTTTGATGGCGTCCAAGCGGTAGCAGGTGAAGCGTCTTTTCGTGCACGTATAAGCGCACAGGAAACGGCGCCCGCTTCTGGTGCTGGTGAATATCTGCAAAGGAATGCAATTTGCAGTGTTTAGTTGTTCGTTCTTGGAGCCTTTGATTTCAAGGCGTACCATAAGCTCTTTATCCATGGCGTCTAACAGTTCTAAAAGCATTCCGTCTTCCAGCGTGTGCACGAAGAAACTATGTTTCATGCGGAATGCCTGGTTTTGGATATCAAGCTGTTCGGACAGCGCATTTCCAATAATGCCAAAGCTTTCCGCCATCTGGTAAAATGCAAGCGCATCATGTATGTTTTCATTGGCGTTTAACCAATTTGTGAGTGTGTTATCAAGGGAGAATGCAACTGTTTTGCCGTTTTTTTGTTTTTGTAATAATCCTTCTTTTGCGTAGGCATTGCATTTGCGGCGCACCGTCTGAATATCAAAGAGCGTTTCATATTCAGAAAGGAGCATATCGGTGATTGCTTCGACGGTAAGCGCCCTGCCATTTTGCAGCAGGTCCAATATTAAGAAATGCAGGACAATATCATTGTCAGTGAAGCTTTTCGTTTTCCATACCTGGAACAGTGGGTTTGTGTCAAGCAAATTGCTGTCAATAGCCAGGGAGAGGTTGGAACCTTCGGGGACATAATCTTTGCGGATATACGGGGCAAGCCAGCTTTCGAGGCGTCTCCGCTGGTTATCGTATGTGCGGGGGCTTTTGTCTTTGAAGTCATTTCGCGTCTTGAAGCCATAGACAAAAAAGTCCCGTACATATTCCCGGATATTCGGGAAGTTTTTAATTAATTCCTGGAAATCAGACATTGGTTATCCCTCCTCATGCTCAATTATACCATACGCAAATTAGGTTCGCAGCTTTTTTGAAATGATAAAATGGAAAATACTGGCTATAATAATCCCATCAGAGCAAATGAGAGAAGAAAGGTGGGGACGGGATGTTTGTAATCAATAATGAAAAAACAAGGTTTCCGGTAAAAGTCTGGTTGGAAAATGAAGGGCAGTTGGAGGAAAGCTGCTTGGAACAAGCATATCATCTGTCGCAGCTTCCGTTTATCCATAAATGGGTGTGCCTGATGCCGGATACGCATACTGGCAAAGGGATGCCGATTGGGGGTGTGATTGCTGCTAAGGACGCCGTTATCCCCAATGCAGTGGGCGTTGATATTGGCTGCGGCATGGATTTTATCCCTACGAATATCCGTATGGAAGAGCTTGGGGGGATTGAGACGGGGAATGGAAGTATTGTCCAGGCAATTATTGGGAATATTATGAGGGAAATCCCGTTAAATATGGAACGTTATAAGACGCCCCAGGAGTCCAGGGCGCTTGACCTGGCAAAGCAGGAAATGGAGAAATATGCAGCGAATGAAGAGCTGGCGCCATTAATTGAGGATGGGTATTTCCAGGTGGGAAGCCTGGGGGGCGGCAACCATTTTATTGAGCTTCAGGAAGACCAGGAGGGGTATCTGTGCATTATGCTCCATTCAGGGAGCCGCCATCTGGGGAAAGCTATCTGTGATTATTTCCATGAGAAGGCGAGGGAACTGAACCAGATGTGGTACAGCGAGGTAAAGGATGAATATCGGCTGGCGTTTTTGCCGGTGCGGTCCAGGGAGGGGCAGCAGTATATCCATTGGATGAACCTGGCTTTGGATTATGCGTTTGAGAACCGCGCTCATATGTTGGAGAAGGTTTGTGCCATTGTGAAAGAGATGATAGGGAAATATACAGGGCTTACCGTGGAATTTGGTGAGGAAATCAACTGTCACCATAATTACGCGGCGTTGGAACATCATTATGATGCTGATGTATGGGTGCACCGCAAAGGGGCAACCAGGGTACGGCAGGGGGAATTAGCGGTAATTCCGGGGGCCATGGGTTCCTACAGCTATGTGGTGGAAGGGAAAGGGAATCAAGAATCTTTTTGCACATCTTCCCATGGCGCTGGAAGGAGTTATTCCCGTTCCGAGGCTATGAAGGAATTTACGGCTGAGAAAGTGATGGTTGATTTGAAAGAGCAGGGCATTGTCCTAGGCAAACGCAAGAAAAAGGATGTGGCTGAGGAATGCCGCTTTGCTTATAAAGATATAGACATGGTAATGGCACAGCAAAGCGATTTGGTTACGCCTGTCAGGAAATTGAAGACAGTTGGCGTAGTGAAAGGGTAGTTGCATTTTGAAAGGCTGTTTGGATCGCTGCTCGCGGGAATAAACAGCTATCAAAGGGTTAAGCAGTTTAACTATGGAAATAATTTATTGCGCGCGGGCATTGGGAAATACTCCCTGCCCGGCGGTGCCGGCAGCGTGCTGTCCGGTATACTATAGATATTTCACCAAACTTAACGTAGGGTTAAGGAAAGACTTGTGTGGCCGAGGGTTCGACTCCCTCCCGTGAGAACGGTAACTCAGTGGTTAGAGTACACATTACATGGCAAGACGTGAAAAGTCTGCGGTTCAAATCCGCGCAAGGAAAACATTTGTCCCAATTTCTGGCATGTCTTATATTAGGCTTTTAGAAGGCGGTTGTTGGCATAGCGGCGCTGCCTTCGATATAAGGCAAGAATGCGCATCGGCATTCTGCCTGGAAGTAAACGCTGCATCTGGCATATAACCCGCATGGCGGGGAACACAAAGCTGCCGCGACGGGGATACCGTAAATGGAAAGGATGGACAACAGCCTTCAGGGGGATATCTGGGGACTATATGGTTATGCACCTGCTGGCTGCCCTCCGTTTTAACCGTTTGCTAAACCGGCTTCCCGCAGTATGCCGATGAAAGAGGGGCAAAAAAGCAAATGATTGAAAAAGGTTATATATAGACGGCAATTATTTTATGCCAGATATTTTAGATAGAAATAGGATAAGGAGGAGTTAGCCATGAGGTATATGATAAAAGATAATCAGGCTGGGTTTGTACTGAAAAATGGTATTTTTCAGAAGATGGTTACAGCGGGGACATATTATTTCCCCAAAATATTGGGGTATGAAGTGACGGTAGAGGAAATGGAAGGGGAGTTGGGTTACCTGGACGTGCCTTACCAGGCGCTTGCAAGGGATGCGGCATTCCTTGGCGCTACCGTACATATAGAAATACCGGACGGCTCGGTGGGATTTATCTACGTCAATGGGAAGCTGTCTTCTTTTGCCAGCCGCAGGGAATATACTTTTTGGAATGTGTTTGATAAATATGAGGTTAAGGTATTGTCTATGGCGGGGACAGTGATGGCAGGGGAGGTTACCCGTCATATGCTTTCCGTGCTGCCGTTAAAATTATATAAAGAGATAACAGTTGGGGAGGGTGAGGTTGCGCTTTTGTATTATGATAATGTAATGCAAAAGCAGCTTGAAAAAGGCACGTACCGCTTTTGGCTTTATGAGCACAATGTAACAGGCAAAATTTTTGATATGAAGCAGAAGGAGCTGGATATTGTGGGGCAGGAAATACTTACGAAAGACAAAATTGGCATCCGCATGAATGTTGCCAGTATGTACAGGATTCGGGATGCTGTGGAATTTGTGGAAAAAATTTCTGACTTAAAGGGACAGCTATACGCTGCCGTGCAGCTTGCTATCCGCGAGATAGTGGGGAATTATAAGCTGGATGAGATTTTGGAAGCGCGGGAGCAGATTTCTTTGGAGATTTATGCGGCGCTGAAAAAAAGGGAAGCAATGTTCTGCGTAGAATTTTTGTCCGCCGGTATCAAGGACATCATATTGCCTGGGGAAATCAGGGAGATTATGAATTCCGTGCTGGTAGCGGAGAAAACCGCGCAGGCAAACGTGATTTCCAGGCGGGAGGAGGTGGCGTCCACCAGGTCGCTGCTGAATACGGCAAAATTGATGGATGAAAACAAGACCCTTTGCAAGCTTAAGGAGCTTGAGTACCTGGAAAAAATCTGCGAGAAGGTAGGTGAGATCTCTGTAAACGGCAGCGCTGGGATAGTGGAACAGTTAAGCAGGCTGATGGGCAGCGGGCAGGCGGCCTTATAAATTTTTTAAAGTTTTTTGCAAGGTTTGAGATAATTTGCCTTTCTGGATTGTTTTCTTTATATAGGAGGTACAGATTATGAAGGCGAAAGAAAAAGAAAGGGTATTGGAATGTTATCAGAGGCATAAGGACATGATTTACAAATTAGCATGGGCCTACTGCAAGGACAGATACCAGGCGGACGATGTGTTTCAGGAAGTTTTTTTCAAGTATCTGAAGCACCATCCAAGATTTAAGACACAGGAACATGAGAAAGCCTGGTTCATCCGCACAACCATCAACGTCTGTAAGAATTTGCTGAAAAACAAGTGGAACCGTGATATGGTGCAGCTACAAGAATGGGATGAAGGGCAGGCGTTCCCAAGGGGGACGGGCGATGCATTTGAAGAATTAAAGGAAGCCATTCTGGATTTGCCGGATAAGTACCGTATACCTATCCATCTGTACTACTATGAAGAATATTCCGTGCGGGAGATTGCCAAATTGCTGCATATGAATGAGAGCACCATACAGACGCATCTGCAGCGCGGAAGGGAGAAAATAAAGCAAGTTCTTGAAAGGAGTGAAGACTATGATGTTGGAGCGTAACACTTATAAGGAAGCCGTTTCAGATGTGAGGCTGACGGAGGAGGCCGGCATGGAGATGCTTGACAATGCGATTAAGCGTAAAGAACAATGGGGTCAGAGATGGAAAGTGAAGACAGCGGCAGTGTTGGCAGGGTTTTTTGTGGTAGTTTTAAGCGCCAATGGTATCTGTTTTGCCGCAACCGGCATGAATGCCTGGGACTTTTTCCAGCATACTTACCGCAGCGCCGGTGAGGAGGCGGAGGTAATTGCCCATAATTTCCAGGAAGCAGGAGAGACGCTGGTTGATGGGGATGTACAGTATACGTTGGAGAATTACTGGTATGACATGGATGCAGGGATGGCATACTTTACCATCCGCACGGATTCCCTGGATGGCAAGCCCCTGGATGATGCGGATGACGCCTATGTTGCTCAGCCAAGCTTTAATTGGATATCCGGTTCTGCATCAGTGGGTTATGAGCCAGTGGCAAGTAATGATAAGCTGTCCATCCGCAGGTTATATCATATCTTGTTGTCGCACCAGGATGATGCGGAGGAGGTATACTGGCGGCCGGAAGTTGAAGCAGGTGCGTCCAAAGATTCGTTAGTAGTCAACGTACAAGCCAAAGATGGCGGGTTGAATGAAAATGGGCTGCCAACGTACAAGGATGTTGGTTCCTTCATATTGGAGCCGACAGATGTGATGAAGATGAAGCGGCTTGATTTAGACTACAGCATTTTGGAGAACTGCACCGGGTTTAAGGTGACAGGCGGCGGGATGCAAGTGCTCTTTAAGACGAAGTATGGCGGAGAAGAGATCGAGTATCCGTTTGGTTACATGGAGCTTAAAATGAAAGATGGCAGCAGTTGTTATGTTGTAGAGGATGTGAATCGTCTGCCTGAGGGCGACTGGAAGATGGAAACAAGCAAAGATGGAGAGATCATTGGCTGGAAGTCAGAGACGATGGATATTACCGGCGACCGCTATCTTGGCGGTGGGTTTGCCCACGGCTCAGGTTCCGCCGGCATGGATGAGGAAACAGAATTTGTTGGAACATTCAATCGCTTTATTGAGATTGACGATGTAACAGCCGTATATATCGATGGCGTGGAAATGCCAATGAAATAGAGTTCCCGCCTTGCGGCAGTAAAAAATGGCGTCTGGCTATGGAATTAGAGGATAGGTTATAGGCGCCGCTTCTATAAACAGCCCCCACAAACTAATTGTTTGTGGGGGCTTCCTTATGCCATAACCCTATTATGCCATATCTTATTTCTTGAGCTTAATTTTTGCCTTAGGGCTGTAAGATTTGCTGTATATTTTCTTGCCCGTGGAATCTTTTTTGTAAGCACGTACCTGTACATAAATGGTACTGCCTTTTTTCAGGCTCTTACTCTTAATTGTATAAGAAGTATTCTTGGAAGCTGCTTTCTTGGCACCCTTCATGCTGGACTTCTTGGAGTAGCGGATTTCGTAGCCTTCTGCGCCTTTTACTTTCCGGTAAGAAACCTTGAGGTTATTCTTCTTGGAATTTTTTAACGTAGGCTTTTTCACATTGCCCGGTTTGGCAACTTTTTTCCAGTGTGCGTAGAGCGTGGTATTTTTTGTGAGCGTTACCTTGGAGGAAGCAGTGATTTTCTTGCCGCCTGATTTTGCGGTATACCAGCCGCTGAACGTATAGTTTGTACGTTTTACAGTCGGCAGGGAGCCATATGGCTTGCCGTATGTGACAGTCTTGCTCTTGGTCTTGATGGATTTCCCACCGTTTACGTTAAAGGTAACTTTGTAGGTCTTTGCCACAGGCTCCTGTACCTGGTTCTGTTTCCACTTGGCATTGACAGTCAAATCAGAGGTCACATTGTCAAACGCTTTGTCCCAGCCGTCAAAGGTATAGCCGTCTTTTGTGGGGGCAGCCGGGGCGGTAGCAGCTTTGCCAGCCTCTACAGTCTCAGTCTTTAATACGGTGTCGCCGTCTTTGAATGTAACGGTGTAAGTAGTTACAGGGTCAGGAGGATTCTGTTTCCACTTGGCATTGACAGTCAAATCAGAGGTCACATTGTCAAACGCTTTGTCCCAGCCGTCAAAGGTATAGCCGTCTTTTGTGGGAGCAGCCGGGGCGGTAGCGGCTTTGCCAGCCTCTACAGTCTCAGTCTTTAATACGGTGTCGCCGTCTTTAAATGTAACGGTGTAAGTAGTGGGCTTCGGGTCTTCTTTGGGTTCGCCAAATGCTTCTTCCGCAGCAGTCAGGTCGTCTGCACGCATCAGGTTAAGGTCATCCACAACCACCCATGGACCGCCGGCTCCGCTGCATGATACGCGGCTTGTGATTTTTACGCTCGATACATTCTGGTTAATTAAGATATCTTTTGTTTTGGACTGATAAAAAATCTTCCATGTATTGGGGATTTCAATTTTACCGGTGTAGGTCTTTACCTCGCCGTTTTTATAGGTAACAGTTGCGCTTAACCCCGATTCTTCCGCTACCGTGCTTACATTCGTTCCCTGGTAATAGCCGAATAAGGTATATTTTCCGCTTGCAAGCGGTTTCGTGATGGTCTGCTCTATGGTGAAATCCAGGGCCGAGGCATTCCAGGCATCGAAGTAATTGTTCCCATGTTTTCCATTGCCGCCGGAGCCGTCTTTCTTAAGCGCTGCGCCGCCTGTCACGGTCCATGCGCTGCCGCCCTCTTCGAAGCTTCCGTCAGGAAGGACATTCGTTCCGGTTACCGTTACGGCGCAGGTTGTCTTTTCCTGCCCGGCAGGCACGGTAATCGTCTCGCCCTTAGAGGCATAGGAAAATTGTGCCAGGCTTCCGTCTATGGTGTATTCACCAAAGTCTGCTGTCTTTAAGGCTGCCAGTTGTCCGGCGTCCCAGGTAACTGCAACATTTTCCACGACATTCCCATCGTTAAGGGTTACATTTACGGCAGAGGGAAGTTTGGGCGTTTCTTTGTAATTCATCGTATAGGAGGCGGTGTCTACGGTAGATACGCGGACCGGGCCGTCCGTCCCTGTGTATACCCATTTGTATACGTTGATAGAGGGGAGAGCTTTCCCGTCGAAATCAAACATCGCCTGGTTATCCCACTGGGAGCCGTGTGTGGATTCGTCTTCATCTACGCCCGGGTCATAACCGCCGCCAACAGGGCCTGACCATTTGGAAGCCCAGCCGGAACCGAATTTCTCCCACTTGTCAATATTGGATGCCAATACTTCTGCTTTCTTAGAGTCGTCAGCCCCGGCATAATTCCCAACCGGCACCCATGCTGGTTCCCAATAGAATGTGCCGATACCGGCGTCCCCTACTGCGGCTACCGCTGCAATGGCGTCGCGTACAGCCGCTGCCTGTCCTTCGCCCTGTGCGTCAATCGAGTAGTTGAGTGGGGAAGTGTTCTTATTGACTACGTTGGCTGCGCCGTCGCCATCCTCTGTTGTGGTGCAGTAAGAGACTTCAGCAACCATGACTTTCTTATTGTATGTGGTGGCGATTTCCTTTAATACATTGGTGAGGTTCTCGGGAGAACCGTGCCAGAAGGAGTAGTAGGAAGATGCAAATACATCGTAATCAATGTTGGCGTCCTTTAACGCCTTAGCCTTTCCGGTCTGATAGTTTTCCCTGTGAGGGTCTGCATAGTGGATGGCAATCAGGATGTTAGGGTCAACCGCGCGGACGGCCTTTGTCCCTGCATCCAGGAGTTTGCTGACATTGCTCCAATCCTTCTCGCCTGCCATGCCGCCGTTAATTTCATTGCCGACCTGCACCATGCCTACGTCTACGCCGGCCGCCTTTAATTTGTTCAGGCTTTCTGTCGTATAATCGGAGAGGGCTTTCGCTTTCTGTTCAATCGTCATGCCGTTCCATGCTTTCGGGGACTTCATCTTGGCTGGGTCAGCCCAGAAGTCGGAGTAGTGGAAGTCAATCAAGACTTTCAAGCCGTGCTCCGTGGCGATTTTGCCAGTGGCAACGGCAGCGTCAATGTCGCAGTTCCCAGCGCCGTAACCTTCACGGTATACTGTTTTGCCGCCGTCTTTCAATGCATATTCGTAATAGCCGTCTGCGTGCTGTGTGGTATTTACCTGATCTTCGGTGTATTCTGTCCCCTGGTCGTCCACATAGAGGATTTTCCCTTCTGCGTTGGTGCGGAAGGGGCAGTTCCAGACACGGAGCCTGACATAATTGACGCCGCCGTCTTTGAAAATCTGGAACATATTCTTCTCAACGCCGTTCTCATCTTTATATTTGACGCCGCTTTGGATTTCGCTCAAATAAGTTGAAACATCCACGCCGTGGATGAAATCTTCGGAAAGCCCGGCAACTTTTTTGACATTGATGGGGGCTTCCACGGCTGCTGCCGCTTCAAATTCAATATTGTGGATGCCGTACCATTCGCCTTTGCCCATTGGCCCGCTGATGGTGATGGTGACGGTATCGCCGTCTGCTACGTCTAAGGCTTTTGTAGCGGAGGCAACGTATACATTCCATTCTTTGGTGTCTACGTTTACAGTCACTTCTTTGTTTGTTGTGTCATTATGTGCCTTTAAAATAAGGTTATGTTTCGTAGAGCTGTTTCCCACGGATTCTAACTTCGCCGTGTAAGAGCCTGCTTCCATGTTGGTGATGGTCTGGCTCATGGAAAAAGCCTTTTCTTCTGCTGAGTTATTCCAGATGCTCAGGTGCTTGGCTGTGCCGTCACCAGGCTGGATGCTGCATCCCAAAGCTGCATCACTGTCAGTAGTCAGCCCGATATCCCCGGCAATTGTCCATCCGTCGGTGTTTTCCGTCAGCGCGCCGTTTTGCAATGTGCCATGTTCGCCTGCTGCCGCACTGGTAAAGCTCAGTCCGGTGAAAAGGGAAAACATAAGGCAGATGCTCATGACAATGCTGAGTGTGCGTTTCCATGTTCTCATTTCTCGTCCTCCTTTAAAAATTGGGCATTCATTTCTTACTGTGTTTCCTTAACGCTTGCGCAAAAGCGCAAACGCTTGCTCACATTTATGATTATACACGCATTTTGCCACCGCACAATTGACAAATGCGCTAATTTTTGCCAATTTTTTTTATCTAATTTTACCAGTCAAATCCAGTAAAAATAAAAAAGAGCTGCGCAAAAATGCGCAACTCTCATAGGGGATTAACAAATTACTTGAAAGTTCAGCGCCGAGGCGCAAAACTGTGCGAAAATGGGGTTACTTGAGAATAAGCTCGCTGCCGTCTGCATAGATGGCGGCAATCTCATCCACGTCAATATAATCGCCGAAGTTAATGCAGTAGTTTGCCCATTTGCCATCCTGCCTGCAGTCGCCGCAGTCGGAAAATATGCTGTAGGTGCAGAGGCGGATATTTTCTTTTTTCAACTGCTTTAAGGATTCTGCCGTGTAGGGGAGCTTGATGTTGTTATTAAAGCGGTAGACGCTTCCATCCTTCATCACGACGTCCAGGACATCAAAAGGCTTGTGCTCTTCGTTATAAGGCTCAGGGAGTGAGAATGTTAGCTGCGCGCCGTTAATCCTTGCCCATCTGCCTTTTGCCCCCAGGAGGCCAAAATCTGCGTACCGTGTTTTGGCTTTGCCCGTTGGCTCAAGTGTGAAGGAGCCGATAACCTGCGGGTATTTGCGGATGGCAATCTGCATCTTGTCCAAAGGTTCGCCCTGTTCGTTATAATCGTTAGCCATGCAATACTCCCATAAAGAGGTTTTGTCGGCGCTCAACTGGCTGTCGGCACAGGAGATAGAGCCGTAGGGCGCATCGGGCAGGATGACATAAGTTTCCCTGAAGGTTTCCTCATCCAACGGCGTGCCGTTTAAGGACTCTATGCGGATGGTAAAAAACGCCTGGTTGCCCTCCTGGTCATACCAGTAGCGTTCGAGGGTAAATTTTAGGTTATCGTAGGTGAAGGATTCCCCGGATTCCCTGGTTTCCTTGGCGAGCGCGGAAAGCCCTTCCGTAGGTTCCTGCTGGAAGTAAGAGAGGAACATGGAAAGGGCATTTTGCCCTGTCTGGGCATAACAAATGCCGTTGAAACAGATGATTATGGCAATCATTGCCGCTGCGGCGGCCACGCCCCGCAAATTCCACCTTTGCCCACGCTGCATTTTTCTGTGGGAGGCTTCATGCAGCAGCCTCATTCCTGTTTCTTCTGATAATTCAATATTCGCCATTGCTTCTTCGTAAATATCGTGGTTTAATTTCATACCCATCGCTCCTTTCCATAGTTTGTCTGATTTTGTCCCTGCCGCGCTGTAACTGCGTCTGGACGGCAGTTTCTGTCCGGTGCAGCATGCGTGCAATTTCACGTACGGAATATTCTTCGTAGTAATACAGGTGGATCGGCACCCGGTATTTTTCCGGCAAGCTTAATATGGCTTCCCTAAGCTCGTCCAGAACGTCCCCGGCGTCTGTGGGGGCGCTGCTTTTATCCCATTCTTCCAGCCTGACGACGTCACGGTTCCATTTTGCCTTGAGGAAATCCTTACAGACATTGATGGTTGTACGGATAAACCATGCTTTCTCATGCTCCGGGGTAGAAAAAGCGGGGCAATGGACCATGAATTTGTAAAAGACTTCCTGAAAGGCGTCTTCTGCCAAGGCGCTGCTTTTACAGTAAGAATATGCCAGTTTGTAGACGGTGTCTTTGTGCCTGCGGTAACATTCCAGGACCCTGTATTCTCCCATATCTTTCATAGCTTGTACCTCCTATATCAAGAAAACGATTGGGAGTACAATAATATCACAGATCCTTCCCTATAGGTAATTGTTAATTTTTCCATGCCAAAATATAATGGGCTTGTAGCTAAAGAGAAAACATGCGCAAGATACGCAGGAAAGGAGCATAATGAACAGCAATCAGGAAGCAGCAAACAAGCTGTTTGAGGGTATTTATAATTTTGTGGCGCCCATGCCGGAAGGAGGGCAGGGGCAGATGAGTTTCTATACCCAGATGCGCAGCGGGATAGACGTCTCTGGGTTTGGGGAAAAAGAAGGGGCGTTGCTTGCCGATGAAATCCCCTTGGTGCAGAGGGACCTTGTGGCGTCGGGAAAAAACGTATCGGATGTGTACCCCAAAATCCTTGGCGCATCCTTGCCTGAGGACAACCCGCCGGAAGACAAGAAAAAGGCTTACAAAGAGGCGAAGGAGCTGGTGGCAGGCAGCGGGTATGACGATTATAAGAAGGCGAAGCGGGCGTGCGACAGGGCGTACTTGAAATATTGCAGGCTGAAGAACGACAGCAAAGCGGATGAGGATGATGTGATGGAAGCCAAAATGGACTGGGATGACGCGCAGCAAGACCTTATCCGGGCGGGCAAGAATGAAATAGAAACGGCATTAAATGTTATTGACGCTTATGAAAGGTATACGCCGCAGGCTGTGTTCAACCGGGCGGCGGAGATATTCGACCAGGCTGGCACGCAAAGGCAAGCGAAAGGATATTATGAAACGGACTTTATACCGAAAGATTGGACGAAAGCGGATAAGCTTGCCTGGGAAAGCATCTCTGTCCAGAGCAGTGAACAGACTTTCCGTATGGATAGTGATTCTCAAAAGACGAGTTTCTCGAAGTCTTACGATTGCAGCGGCGGCTGGTGGTTCTGGAAATATGCCGATAAGATGACCGAAGAGCAGAAGAGGGCGGTCAAGGAAGCCAATTCCCAGATGACAACGAGTGACCTTGCTTTGAGCATGGAGGTTGCAACTGTACAGATTTCAAGGCCGTGGTTCAACGGCGCATTGCTCTCCTATTCACAGGCGTTTTTAAAAAATGAAGGAGCAGGTGCAGTCTGCAGCGGTACGCTGCTGGGAAATGGGGCAATGCAGTTGCTTCCGACCGCTTTTGTGCTGGTAAGGAACGTAAGCATTTATAACCAGTTCTCCAAAGAGGAGAAATCATTAATCCAGACCGTTATAGATCACAGTGCGGACAGCCTTTCTTTTGGACCATTTTGCGCAACAAAGGAATCCCATGCCAAATTCCACGAAGAGATTTCCAAGAGCGAGCAGGAGAAGTACGGGAATGTGCAATGTCTGACGCTTAGCGATAAGCCGCAGTTAATCGGTGTGGTTTCAAGCATCATGTCCCCGCAATTTCCGGCTGTCTCAGGTAAGTAAGGGGGTGCATTTTGATGAATCGTAAAATCGTCCCAATGGAGGGCAGTTCCATTTCTTCCGCACAGAAATTGTGGCATGCTTGGCAGGGGATTTGGTATGCGGATGGGTTAGCGCATACCCTGGATTCCTTGCGGATATACAGTTTGCCGGATATATCCGGGGACTGGGTTAAGACATTGTCAGGCAGGGCCGCCATGCTTAACCAGGAGGGAGCGGGCTGGCATGGGATACGCAAGGACTTGGCGTCGCCAATGTTATCCGCCATCATAAGCTATGATAATAATTTTTCCGTGCTCAACGACCATCTTTCCTATAAAAAAGATATGGATGCGGACGCTATTGTCTCTTACCTGGAGAACCTTTATGCAATTGCCAAAGATAATGCCACGGGTATGCGCAAAATAAAACAGGAGTTTGACTCATGGAACCAAGATGTGCTCAGCACATATACCCTGATGGAACAAAGTATGGCTGAGGGATGGGCCGCCCTTGATGTGGAGGAGGCTTCTGTCAGCAGGCTGACAGCGGAAATCGCTGTCGTACAGAATACGCTGGAGGAAGTCCAGGCACAGATTATGCCGTCAGCATTGAAAAAAGAGGGGAAGTTTGCTAAAACATTCGGTAAGATTGTTTATTCCGCAATGATTGCCGGGAAGCCGGTTTCGTACTTATCGGCGGGAGGGTTGTTCTACTCCGTCGGTGCTACGTTTTACGAGGTGGTTTCTGGTTATAAAAAGATAAAGGATGCTGTGGAGAAGCTACAGGAAAGCAAGATGGAATTCAATTTGCGCCAACAGGCGTTAGCGCAGACTAAGTCATTAATCCAGTTCCTGCAGCAGCTTGAGCTGAGGGTTGCAGCCCTGGACAATGAATTTGATGATATTGTGGATTTGTGGGATGATGAGAAGAAGTTCCTGGGGAACAAGCTGTCTTCTATCCGTGATGGCGCAGATCCTAAGAAATTGAACTTGGTGGTTGAGGCCGCTTCCTGGGAGACATTGTCCCAGTATGCCCAAAAATTCCTTGGGGATGACTACAGGAGCGATTCGTTTGATCTTACAATTTGAGGGAGGGTTTTATATGGAATATATGTACGCAAACGCAGGAGTGAAAGATGAAGCTACAGACAAGACGGTGAAGACATGTGCGGCGCTCACGCTGGTAACCGCATGCTGCCACGGTGTGGTGAACACTAACCTGATTAAGCCGGAGCCAGTAAAAGATAAGGACAAATTCAAGTGGTTTGATGAGGTTAAGGCAAAACTGGACGCGTCAAAGACAGTGGCGTCGGATTGGATTGACAATGTCGTTGTGCCTATCCAGTCGGACATACCGGCGAGCGTGATTACGTTTGACAATCAGTTCCAGACATCCACGGATTATGTTATCGATATCTGCAAGAAGCATCCCCATATGAAAAAGGGGGATGCGGAGTTTGACGATGTGAATGAGATACTAAATGCCCTCATGCAGACAATCAATGACGATATCCTCCTTTCCATTGATAATAGCCGCAAAGCCTTAAAGGATTGGGGGGATTCCCTGCAGAAAGCGCATAATGAATTGTCAGGGAAGATACAGGTTATCCAAAATGCGGAGGTGGATATCAGTACAGAGATTGACCGGCTCAATACCAGCATTGATGCCCTCAACAACATGATTTCAACAGAAACTACGCTTGTCGGCGTGGGTGCGGGCCTTGTTGGCGTCGGCGTGTTTGTGGCGGTTGTCGGAGTTGCCTTAATAGCGACAGGAGTTGGAACGGTTGTAGGCGGCATTGTGACGGGAGTTGGAGCGGTAATGGTGATAGGCGGCGCTGTTACCTGGGGCGTGATGCAAGGGAAAATTGATAAGCAATATAAAGAAATTGCAGATAAGAAAAAGGAAATTGCGGCGGATAAACAGCTTTTGGCGTCTTTGAAGGGCATTGAAGTTGGCACGAGCCAAGCGGTGGGCTATATGGAGACGGCTTTAAGCGCCCTTGACGAGGTGAGGACAACCTGGGAAGGCTTTTATAAAGTTATCAGCGATACCGTGAAGGAGTTGGACAAGGCAGAGAAATCAGCCGTTGTCGTGCTAAAGTCTTTGTTTACGGAGGCAGCACAGAAACAGTGGAAGGATGCGCATCAGATTGCCCAGAAGCTGCTGGACGCCAAAGTGAGTGTAGAAGATAAGGGGGTTATGGGCGACAAAGCAGCCTAAAAAGGGTATGGAGGCATTGAATCAGGTTGGCGGGAACCTCAACAGGGGAATTTCCGTATTTTATGAGGTGATTTATCTTTGCACGTATTCCCTGGGCTACCTTCCCGGTGACAAGCAGCTCCCCCCGGATGATACGGAGGTTGTAGATGAGCTGCATGAGGAACGCAGGCTGGGAAGTATGTGGATGGTACGGGATGCTATGGATATCCGTGACCGTCTGGCGCCCAGGCTGAAAAAGGTCTGCGATGAGTTTGTCGGGGCGAATCGTCTGCTTCATGAGGGCGGTGAGCTTACAAAAGAGGGGATGGAGCTGTATTTCCACCATCTTATGGATGTCATTTCTGCGTTTACGTCACAGAGCCAGCGGCTGGCGGATTGGACACGGCAGGTTGAAAGGCTGCATTCCAGGGCGCAGGCGATGCAAAAGCCGCCTGTCCCAGGGCGGGAGGATTATTATTCCTGGGCGGATGCAGCAGGGAAATTGGAACATTTGCTGGAAGAGGCGGGAAAGATGGATGTGTCCTGGGCAGGGATGCAAAAGCTTGCGGGCGATACGCTAATAGAGCTTAAGAGAGCTGGGAGCAGCCCCAGCCGGATTGTCAGGGAAATGTTCCTAGAGGCAGCAGAGAAACAATGGAAAGACATAGTGAGCATAGCGGACAGCATTACTAATATCATGAAAGCTGGAATCAAAATTTAATTTTTGCATATAATATTTTATCAGTTCAGCAATCGCCAAAATTATGGGTGGATTATGCTGGCATGGATAAGACCCTAATGTCGGCGTGAGCTGAACTGTAATTATTTTCTTTAAAAAAATTTATTTATAGGCTTGACGAATGGGAAATCATTTGGTAAAATGTCCTAGGACATACAGAAAAGCCCATATGGCGCAGTAGCCAAGTGGTAAGGCATGGGTCTGCAACACCCTGATTCACCGGTTCAAATCCGGTCTGCGCCTCTCTTATAACCCCGAAGACGGATGTTTTCGGGGTTATTGTTTTTGGTTTATAAAAGCGCTATACTGTTGAGGGGATTTTAAAAGTTTATGGATGGGGTAATGCAGCGACAGAGGAATCTGCCCATATTTATGCAGGCAGAAAGGAAAGGTGTAATTGGATGAAACGGAAAAAGACGCGTGGGTTAAGCATCCGTACGAAAATTTTAGCCCCGACAAGCATTTTGGTTGTTTTGCTTTGCGTGGTGATGGGGGTAAGCTCCTATGTGCGGACGAAAGACGGGTTGGTAGCTATGGGCGTGGAGGAGGCGCAGATGGCGGCTATCATCTCGGTGAAGGTTATCAATGGGGATGCGCTGGAGAAAGTGGTGCAAGGCAGCGAGGGGAGCGCAGAATACCATGTGCTGGCAGATACCATGCGCAGCATACGTGAAGAATGCGGGATTAAGTATTTATATACGTTGTATACGGATGGGAGCCAGGTATATTATGGCATTGACACGGATGACTCACAGAACCATTCTGAGCTTGGCAAGCCATTTGAAGTCTCTTATGAGGAATTAAAGGACGTTTTTGAAGGACAAGGGTATGTGCAGGATTTTATCGATAAAACAGATGTTGGGGATGTGATTTCCGCTTATATGCCGATCATGGACAGCAGCGGGAGCAGGGTTGTGGGCATTGTAGGCTGCGACTATGACGCTTCCGGGGTTGTCGGGAGGCTGAATGCTATTTTGTGGCAGGTAGTGGGGATTACGCTCGCCTGCCTGCTGCTTGTGCTGCTGATTATCAATATTATTGTCACGGCTATTGTCAGAAGCTTGCGTACGGTGGATAAGAAGATTTATGAGCTGGTGAATAATGAAGGGGATTTGACCCAGTGCCTTGATGTCCACACAGGCGATGAGATGGAATTGATTGCCAATAATGTAAATGAGCTTTTGGCTTATATCAGGGGCATTATGCTGAACATATCGGAGAGCTCTAAGAACCTAAACTGGGCGTCGGCCAGTATCGCAGAGGATTTGTCAAATGCAGAGATGAGCATCTCGGACGTCTCTTCCTCCATGGAGCAGATGAGCGCGGCAATGCAGGAGTCCAGCGCTTCCCTGGATCAGGTCAATGAGTCCATTATGCAGATTTTTGACTGGATTGAAGAGATATACCGCCAGGCGGAGAGCGGCAAAGATTCTTCCGGGCAGATCATGGAACATGCTGGGGAGGTGTATCGCAAGGCGACCAACGCGCAGCAGCAGGCCAAGGTGCAGGTGGCCGAGATGGCGACGCAGCTTCAGCAGAAGATTGAGAAGTCCAAGGCAGTGGAAGAGGTACGCGAGCTGACGAAGAACATCATCAATATTACCGAGGAGACAAACCTGCTGGCATTGAATGCCAGCATCGAGGCTGCAAGGGCAGGGGAGGCAGGCAAAGGGTTTGCGGTGGTCGCTGATGAAATTGGCAAGCTGGCGTTAAATTCCGCGCAGGCAGCGACAGAGATACAGAAAGTGACGGCAGAAGTGGTGCAGACGGTGGATGAGCTGGCTGAGGAAGCGGAGGAAATGGTCCTTTTCATGAATGAGACGGCTATGGAGGGGTATGGCAAGCTGCTGAAAGTCAGCGAGACATATCAGAGCGATGTGGGGAAGATGAATGAGATGATGCAGGAATTTGCGCAAGACAGCGAGCAGTTAAGGAAGCAGATGGATGCGATTAAAACGGCTGTAGGTGATATCAGGATTGCAGTGGGAGAAAGCACGCAAGGTGTGACCAATGTGACGGAGAGATCCGTTGACTTGACAAATAACGTAGGGGGCATAGGTGAAGAGGCAAACATTAATTTGGATATTGCGGGGCAACTGAACCAGGAAGTCGGGAAATTTATACTTTAGCAGCCATTGGAGGGGATAAGGTATGCGTATTTTACTTGCCGAGGACGAAGTGGATTTGAACAGGATTATTACCCAAAAACTTGTTTCACAGGGCTATAGCGTGGATAGCTGTTTTGATGGCGAGGAGGCCATCCACAGCCTGTCCCTGGTCGAATATGATGCGGTTATCCTTGATATCATGATGCCGAAGTCAGATGGCTATACGGTATTGCGTCATCTGCGCAGCACAGGGAGTACAACGCCTGTGCTGTTTTTAACGGCGCGGGACGCCGTGTCTGATCGTGTCAAAGGCTTAGACAGCGGGGCTAATGATTATCTGGTGAAACCATTCTCATTTGAGGAGCTGATGGCGCGGCTTCGGGCGATGATGCGGGTTTCTTTCGGCGTTGCCGGCAATATTCTCGCTGTGGGCGACCTTACCATGGATGTGGCGGCTCATGTGGTAAAGCGCGGGGGAAAGGAAATTTCTCTTTCTGCGAAAGAATATGAGCTGTTGGAATACATGATGCATAACCGGGGGGTCGTATTGTCCAGGGAGAAGATTGAGGATCATATCTGGAATTTTGACTACGAGGGCGGGACGAATGTGGTTGACGTGTATATCAGTTACTTAAGGAAAAAGATTGATGGCGGGCACGAGGGGAAATTAATCCATACTGTCCGCGGCAGGGGCTATGTGCTGCGGGAGGCAGGGGACGCATGAAAAGTTTGCCTATCCGTGTAAAGATTACGTTGTGGTTTACCGTGATTTTGGTATTTATTGTTTCCTGCACATATGCAATCGTTTTTTCCGTCAACCGCCAGCTCGTGCAGAAGACCATACGTGATGAGCTTATCCGCACCGTTGAGGACAACGTGGATGAAGTGGAATATTATAGGAATATTGGCAAGGTTGACCCGCAGGAAGTGGATTTTTACATGGCGTTTGGCGGCGGATATTTGGAAATTGATGATGATTTCCTGGACAAAGTAAATGAAGTTTATACCTCGTTATATAATGAAAACGAAACGCTGCTTTATGGGGAAAATCCTATTTCGAGGCAGACGGCGGATATGGCGTTTGCGGATGCTGCGGTTCAAAATCTTTCGGTAAATAATACCTTGTATTATGTGTTTGACCGCAAACTGACATTAGAAGGGGTAGAGGGCCTTTGGCTGCGCGGGGTTGTGTCGGAGAACCAGGGCGTGACGCAGATGGCTGCCATTACGCGGCTGCTTCTTTTATTTTTGCCATTGTTTGTCGTAAGTTCTGTGCTTGGCGGCTATCTGTTCGCCAGGAGGATGCTTAGGCCAATTCAGGAAATCTCGGAATCGGCTGCGCGTATCGGGGACAGCGGGGACTTAAAGATGCGCATTGAGATTGGAGAGGGCAAAGATGAGCTGCACCAGCTTGCCGCAGGGTTCAATGAGATGTTTGGGCGGCTGGAAAGTTCTTTTGAGAGGGAACGCCGGTTTACCGCCGATGCGTCCCATGAATTGCGGACCCCTGTCTCTGTCATCATGGCGCAATGTGAAATGACATTGGAGGAGACGAGGAGCGCTGAGGAATACGAGCTGGCGCTGCGGACAATCCACAGGCAAGGAAGGAAAATGTCAAAGTTGATTAATGATATGCTGGAATTTACACGGCTGGAAATGAGGGCAGAGGGCTATGAGATGGGCGCTGTGGATATGACAGGGCTTGTGCGGTCAATCTGTATGGACATGGCATTGATAAAAGAAAAAAACATAACATTAGATTATGACGTGGAAGGGGGCATAAGCGTCCGCGGAAACCGACAGCTCCTCGCCCGCCTTCTGGCAAACCTGATTAGCAACGCTTATCGCTATGGAAGGGAGGATGGCTTTATTTTTGTCAGCTTAAAACGCAGAGGGCAGGGGGTGGAAATTTCTGTTTCAGATAACGGCATTGGCATTGCCGCAGAGGAACAGCCCAAAATATTCCAGCGTTTCTATCAGGCTGACCATTCACATTCCGGCATGGGAACGGGGCTGGGCCTGTCAATGGCGTATGAGATTACGCGGTTTCACGGCGGTGAAATACGAGTGGAGAGCGAGCTTGGAAAAGGAAGCGTTTTTGTAGTGGTCCTAAAGGATTAATCTTTATTCTAATGTTATTCTAATGTTTGGTGGTTATAATAAAGCCAGCCAAACAAATCAGAAGGTTTGGCCAAAAGGAAAGGGGGGCTGGCATGGACGGTCGAAAATCATTTTTTGAAACGCCGAAAAAAGCATTTTTGTTCATTGTATGTGTCTTGGCGGCATTGTCGTTATTTATTATTGGGACGACGTTCGCCGTGACTATGATTCTGGATTCTTCAGCGGGGAAAAAGGACGCAAGGGACAGTGGGGGAGCAGTTATTTATGAAGATGAAAAAGCGGATGGTGGGAATGCAGCAGCAAGAAAAGAAATTCCTGACGAAGAGGATGACCGCACGGTGGTAACCGAGGAAGGTTCTGATATTGAAGACAACACTGCGATGGCGCTATCGGATTCCCTTGCGGATGAAAGTAGTCTGGCAGACCAGCCGGACGCGGCAAGCCCATATATGGAAGTGGAGGAGGCGAAGGACATTGCTGTAAGACATGCGGGCTTTTCCGTTTCAGACGTAAGCTTTTCCAAAGCCAAGCTGGAAAAAGAGCATCGGGTGATGGTATACGAAATTGAGTTTTATAAAGACGGCATGGAGTACGAATATGAAATCAATGCCGAAACAGGTGAAGTCATAGAGTTCGATGTTGAGGAGGATGGCTGAATGGCGCTGGCCCAATAGCGTTGAAGAGGCAGCTCATGAGGTGGTGCGAAGCATTGCGTGATGAAGTAAAGGAGGAATATTTATGAGAAAATGTAAGATGTTAGGAGCGATGTTTTTAGCTTTTTGCCTTATGGCGTCAAGCTTATGTTTTACTGCGGAAACAGTGCAGGCGAAAGGGATAGCGTCTGTCAAGCAGGTGAAAAAGCTGGCGAAGAAAGAGGTCAAAGGCGGGACGGTAGTTAAGGTGGATATGGACTATGAGAATGGCAAGCTTGTCTATGACGTAGAAATGTCCAAAGGCAAGAAAGAGTATAGCCTAACATACCGTGCTTCTGATTCCAAGCTGATATCCTATGAATGGGAGATACAGCCGTGGTATCTTTCAAGGGGCAAGGGAAAAATAATTAGCATTAATAAAGCCAAAAAGCTGGCGAAAAAGCAGGTCAGGAACGCGTCTGTCACCAGCGTTATGAGAAAGCACAGCGACGGTATTGACGTATACCGGGTGAAGATGAAAACCAAGAATAAGAAATATGAATTAAAGCTCCATGCACGTACAGGGAAGGTGCTGGAATATGAATGGGAACTGGCTGCAAAAACGAGCAAGAAATATATTGGAGAGGAAAAAGCGAAGTCAATAGCCCTCAAGAAAGTTGGCGGCGGCGCTGTCGTGAAAGCGGATTTCGATTATGATGGCGGGACACCGGTTTATGAGGTGGATATTATCAAGGGTGAATTTGAATATGAAGTAGAAATTCACGCCAAGACGGGCAAAATATTATCATTTGAAGTGGAACATATGTATGATTAAGGGAAATATGGATTTGCCGGAAGCCTTTTGCCAGAGGATGCAGGGGCTTCTGGGGGAGGAAGCGGAGGAATTTTTTGGCGCCTATGGCAAGGGGCGGGAATATGGCCTGCGCTATAACCCTCTCAAGTTTACGTCAAAAAAGGAATTTGAAGAAAAGCAGCAAAAGGAACTGGGGTACGAATTGTCCCCGGTTCCTTGGTGTGCAGAAGGGTACTATTATATTGGCGCAAGGCAGCCGGGTAAGCATCCCTGGCATGAGGCGGGGGCATATTACATCCAGGAGCCGAGCGCAATGTCGGCGGCGGAGCTTTTGGGGGCGCTGCCGGGTGATGTGGTCTGCGACTTGTGCGCGGCGCCAGGAGGCAAAACGACGCAGATTGCGGGAAAGATGCAGGGACAGGGGCTTTTGGTGGCGAATGAGTTCTACGCCAGCCGCGCGAAAGTCCTTGCGCAGAATGTGGAGCGGCTTTGCATTGCCAACACTGTGGTATTGAATGAACCCACGGATCATCTGGCACAGGCCTTCCCGGAATTTTTTGACAGGATTCTCGTGGATGCGCCTTGTTCCGGCGAGGGGATGTTCCGCAAGGAGCCGCGGGCGGCGCAGGAATGGAGCGAAGAAAATGTAGCGTTATGCGCAGGGCGGCAGCAAGGGATACTGGAACATGCAGCTAAGATGTTAAAGCCCGGAGGCGTACTGGTCTATTCTACCTGTACGTTTGCGCCGGAGGAAAATGAGCAGAATATCTGTCGTTTTTTGCAGGAGCATGCGGACTTTTCTCTGGAAAGGACCGAGGTTGGGGAGCAGTATTTTAGCCATGGGCGGGCAGAGTGGGCGGATATGGGATGCAGGAAAGAAGATGCAAGCTGCAGCAATGCAGACGCCCGGTGCGCCCAGGCAGGGGAGCTTGCGAAAGCCTATAGGTTGTGGCCCCATAAACTGTGCGGCGAGGGGCATTTCCTGGCGCGCCTTAGGAAAGCCCAAATTGGCTGTGAAGGGTATGGGGCGTCTGCGGGAAAGGCAGGGCGAAAGAAGAAGCGCTGCCTGGTAAAGAAGGAAGCCTATATAGAAGAGGCAAAAGCGGGTTTTTACAAGTTCCAGGAAGAAGCGCTGCAGGCGGACATATCAGAGAGGCTTCGCGGCAGATATGTGCTGTTTGCCCAGGAGCTTTATTTGCTGCCAGAGGAGATGAAGGATTTAACCGGCTTGAAGGTCGTGCGGGCAGGGCTTCATCTTGGCACTTGTAAGAAAAACCGTTTTCAGCCGTCACATGCACTGGCTTTGTATTTACGCCCGCAGGATGTAAGGCAGTGCGTGGATTTGGCAGGGAGCGGTGAAGCGTTAAAGTATCTCCATGGGGAGACGGTGGTTTGCGATGGCGCGCTCAAAGGTTGGGCTTTGGTGTGCGTAAACGGGCTTTCCCTAGGCTGGGGGAAGGCGCAGGGCGGCGTTTTGAAGAACCATTATCCCAAAGGGCTGCGGATTTGTTATTAAAATGTTTGCCATTTCCGCCAAGAACGGATAGAATAGAAAAAGAGATTTTAGATAAAGGAGAATAGTTATGGATTACAGAGCATATTTACAAAACCATCCAGATAAAGAGGGGCGTTACGGGGAATATGGCGGAGCTTATCTGACGGACGAGCTGAAGCCGGCATTTGAGGAGATTACAAAGGCATATCAGACAATCTGCCATTCTTCACAGTTTATCAGCGAGCTTAGGAGAATCCGCAGGGAGTTCCAGGGCAGGCCGACGCCGGTATACCACTGCGAGAGGCTGTCAAGGCAGATTGGCAACTGCCAGATTTACTTAAAACGCGAGGATTTGAACCATACTGGGGCGCACAAGCTCAACCACTGCATGGGAGAGGGGCTGTTGGCGAAATTCATGGGCAAAAAACGGCTGATTGCCGAGACGGGAGCCGGGCAGCACGGAGTGGCGCTCGCCACGGCTGCGGCGTACTTTGGCCTGGAATGTGAAATCCATATGGGAGAAGTGGATATTGCCAAGCAGGCGCCGAATGTGACGCGCATGAAGATTCTGGGAGCGAAAGTGGTTCCGGTCTCCGCTGGGCTGAAGACCTTGAAGGAAGCGGTGGACTCCGCGTTCGAGTCTTATGCCAGGAATTATAAAGATTCCATTTACTGTATTGGATCTGCGTTAGGACCTCATCCCTTCCCCTTGATGGTGCGGGATTTCCAGTCTGTGGTGGGCTATGAGGCAAGGGATCAGTTTAAAGAGATGACGGGCATTGACCCGGATGTGGTCTGCGCCTGCGTGGGCGGCGGCAGCAATTCTATCGGCATGTTTATCCCATTTTTAAATGACCCAGTAGAGATCGTGGGCGTGGAGCCTTTAGGCAGGGGAGAGAAGCTTGGCGACCATGCGGCTTCCATGAAATATGGGGAGCGCGGCGTGATGCATGGCTTTGACAGCATTATGCTCAAGGATGAGAAGGGCGATCCGGCTCCGGTCTATTCCATTGCCAGCGGGCTTGATTATCCTTCTGTGGGGCCGGAACATGCTTACCTGCGCGACCTGGGCAGGGTGCAGTACGAGACGGCAAGCGATGAGGAGGCTATGGAAGCGTTCTTCAAGCTGTCCCGTTATGAGGGGATTATCCCAGCGATTGAAAGCTCCCATGCAGTTGCCTATGCTATGAGGAAAGCGAAGGAGATGGGGCAGGGTTCGATCCTGGTCAACTTAAGCGGCAGGGGCGATAAAGACATTGATTATGTCGTAGAACATTACGGTTATGGAGAACAATTTATCAAATAAAGCAAAAATTTCAGAATTATTACCAAAAACACTTGTAAAAACCCTTCTTTTTTCGTATGCTAATAACAAAAGAATTAAGGAGGGTTTTTTTATGGGTAAGAGCAAAGGAAGGGTAACAATACCGACTGATTTGGATGTGATACCGCAGACTTTGGAGCTAATGGATCAGTGGGGCGCGGACGCAGTCCGCGATTGCGATGGGACAGATTTCCCGCAAGAGCTGAAAGATGTAGACGGGAAGATTTATTCCACGTATTACACGACCAGGAAGGACAATGCGTGGGCGCAGGCAAATCCGGAAGAAATCCAGCAGATGTATGTGATGACGCCTTTTTACACGGCAGAGGGGGAAAAGTTACGGGTGCCGTTGATGCGGGGGCTTTATCCGGATATGTTAAAGCCGAATACGAGAGATGACATTGCCCGCTGGTGGGAAGTGGTGGACAGGACTACGGGGGAGCCGTTGCCCACGGGGCAGTGGAGCTATGACGAGGCGTCAGGGGATGTGGTTATTGAATCAAGGCCGTTCCATGATTATACGGTAAGTTTCCTTGCCTACATTATCTGGGACCCGGTACATATGTACAACGCCGTGACGAATGGCTGGCAGGATGTGGAACACCAATTGACGTTTGATGTGCGCCAGCCCAAGACACATGCGTTTACCATGGAACGGCTGCGGAAGTTTATAGAGGAGCATCCGTATGTAAATGTGCTCAGGTTTACGACGTTTTTCCACCAGTTCACATTGATTTTTGACGAGCAGGCAAGGGAGAAGTATGTGGACTGGTATGGTTATTCTGCGTCTGTAAGCCCTTACATATTGGAACAGTTTGAGCGTGAGGCAGGGTACAAGTTCCGGCCGGAGTACATTATTGACCAGGGGTATTACAATGGGCAGTACCGCATCCCCTCTAAGGAATATCAGGATTTCCAGGCATTCCAGCGCAGGGAGGTGGCTAAGATTGCCAAAGAAATGGTGGATATTACGCATGAGTGCGGCAAGGAAGCCATGATGTTTTTGGGCGACCATTGGATTGGCACGGAGCCGTTTTTGGAGGAATTTGCTTCCATTGGGCTGGACGCGGTAGTGGGAAGCGTGGGCAATGGCTCTACGCTGCGTCTGATTAGCGATATTAAAGGCGTGAAGTATACGGAAGGGCGCCTGCTGCCTTATTTCTTCCCTGACACGTTCTGCGAAGGGGGAGACCCGGTTAAGGAGGCGAAGGTCAATTGGGTGACGGCGCGCCGCGCGATTTTGCGTCAGCCTATCGACCGTATAGGGTATGGGGGCTATCTGAAACTTGCCTTGGATTTCCCTGAATTTGTGGAGTATGTGGAGAGTGTATGCGAGGAATTCCGGGAGCTGTATGATAATGTGAATGGCTGCGTGCCTTATTGCGTGAAAAAGGTTGCGGTCTTAAACTGCTGGGGGAAGATGCGCGCCTGGGGCTGCCATATGGTGCACCACGCTTTGTACCAGAAACAGAATTATTCGTATGCCGGGGTAATTGAAGCATTGTCCGGCGCGCCGTTTGACGTCGTGTTTATCAGTTTTCAGGATATCAAGGAGCAGCCGGGGCTATTAGGGGACATTGATGTGCTTATCAACGTAGGCGGCGCCGACACCGCGCATTCCGGCGGGGAATGGTGGTGTGACGAGGCGGTTGTCACAGCAATTAAGAAATTTGTCCATGATGGCGGCGGCATCATCGGTGTCGGGGAGCCAAGCGCACATCAGGCAAATGGGCGTTACTTCCAACTGGCAAATGTGTTTGGCGTAGAGGAGGAGCGCGGGTTTACGCTGGGTTACGATAAGTATAACTGGGAGACGCACCCGCATTTCATCACAGAGGACTGCGCTGGTGAAGTTGATTTTGGTGAAGGGCAGAAAAATATCTATGCGTTAGAAGGTACGCAAGTTCTCTGCCAGCATGAGAAGGAAGTGCAGCTTGCGGTCAATGGTTTTGGGCAGGGGCGTGCAGTTTATATTGGCGGGCTTCCTTACAGCTTTGAGAACAGCCGCCTTTTGTACCGTGCAATCCTTTGGAGTTCCCACAGTGAGGGAAGCCTGCATGAATGGTTCAGCAGCAATTACAATGCAGAAGTGCATGCTTATCCCGAACATAAGAAATTCTGTGTTGTAAATAACACATATGAGCCGCAGGAAACGGTCGTATATAAAGGGGATGGCGACAGTTTTTCGGTGAATCTTGAAGCGAACCAAATCCTCTGGTATGAAATTTGACAGGAAGTTATAGTAAACGACAAAAATAATTGTCGTTTACTATAAACCCTTCGGGGGATGCGCACGATTTTTGTAAGGAAATTCTGCAACAAACGCAGCAAAAATCGGCGCAGTCAACGCCAAAGCACAAAAAGCTTTGTCGATGACTATAAAAATAATATCGTCTGGGTTGGGCTGAAATTCAGACGGGAGGGTATGGAGGAAGAGAGTGAAGGGTATTAGCAGGAAAGTCGCGGCAGGGAGCCGGGGTATTTTTGTTCTGATGGTGTTAGGGGTCATTTTGTTTGGGATTCTGGGGGAATTGTGCCTGCCTGGGGAGGGCGTCCGTGAAGAGGGAAGGTGCCGGGTGCTTTCCGAGGGCTGGGTGCGCGTTTTGCCAGACGGCAGCAGGGACCCGGTGAAAGTCCCGGGCAAATGCCAGGCGGACCGCTTAGAGAGCGTCAGCATAGAAACTACGCTGCCCTCCGATTTAGATGAAGATACCTGGCTGTGCACGATGGGCTCCTGGCAGGAGTTGGAATTGTACGTGGACCAGGTGGTAAGGCGGCGTTACAATGCGCAGGGGTCCATGCCATTTGGGAAGAATGCTCCAGGCGCCTACGTGTTCCTGAAACTTACACGGGATGACGCGGGTAAAGCATTCCGTATTACCTCCATATCCGATTCTTCCTATTCCGGCGTTTTGAATACCGTATATTTAGGGGATAGGATGGGCATTTTAACCCAGCTTATGAAACAACACGGCGGGGGCTTGTTCCTTGCGGTGTTCCTGTTGTCCTTAAGCGGCCTGAGCATCCTGCTGAGCGTGGTCCTGCACCGTTTTTATCACAAAGAGATTGCCTTGGAATACCTTGCCTGGGGCACATTCCTTACGTCCCTATGGCTGGTGGCAGGATCTAAATTGCGCCAGTTTTTGTTCCCGAATGTTTCCGTGGCGTCGGGCTTGTCGTTTTTAGCGGCCATGCTGGCGTTGTTCCCTTTGCTGATTTATATGGACGGCGTGCAAAAGCAGCGTTACCAGAAAGGATATGTATTGCTGGAATTTTTGGTAATTGCCAATTTTGTGGCCTGCACATTTTTGCAGGTCACGAACCAGCTAGAATTTATGGAAAATGCCTTTACCATATGCCTTCTGGTGGGCGCGTCCTTTTTATACATAATACTTTCTATCTGCAGGGATTTGCGCAAGAAGAAGCTTGGCAGGTATCGCCTGGTTGCGGTGGGTATTGTCCTGTTTGTGCTCTCAGGCTTAGGGGAGCTGGCTTTTGTCCTTTTGGGGAAAGACAGCGGGGGGGCGCTCCTTTGCCTGGGGCTGATTTGCCTGCTGGTCCTGGCGATTGTGGAGAATGTGCGCAAGCTGTCTTATTTGGAAAGGGAGAAACAGCGTGCCGTCCTGGCAAACGAATCCAAAGGGAAATTCCTTGCCAATATGTCCCATGAAATCCGCACGCCTATCAATACCGTAATTGGCATGAATGAGATGATTCTCAGGGAAAACAATGACCCTGCGGTCCGTGAGTATGCGAATAACATAGGCAGCGCCAGCAAGACCTTGTTGAGCCTGGTGAACGACGTGTTGGATTTCTCCAAGATGGAATCGGGCAGCCTCGATATAGCCAACAATTCCTATTATCTGTCATCATTGCTCAATGATACAGTCCATGTCCTGCAGGCGAGGGCGGAAAAGAAGCATCTGGGTGTCAGGCTGAATGTGGATGAAGGGCTGCCTTCTATTTTGGTGGGCGACGAGGTGCGCATTCGGAAAGTGTTAAACCAACTGTTCAGTAACAGCCTCAAGTTTACCCAGCAGGGAAGCATTACCTTTAGCGTGCAGGGGGAATGGGATGACGACGGGAACTTTTGTCTGTGTCTTTCTGTTGCAGATACGGGAGACGGCATCCGGGAAGAGGAGCTGGCAAAGCTCTACGACAGTTTCCGTAAACTGGAGGAGGACGGATACCGTACTGTCCAGGGTTCCGGCCTGGGGTTGAACCTTGCCAAACGTTTTGTGGAGCAGATGCAGGGAGATATCCGCGTGCAGAGCGTGTACGGGGCAGGCACAATCTTTACGGTGAGGATTCCCCAGGAGGTTGAGGACGCGCAGCCCATTGGCAGCCTGCAGGAAGCCTTTGAGAAGGAGCGGCAGGAACTTGCCAGGCCCCGGGAATATTTACTGGCGCCGCAGGCGCGCGTGCTGTCTGTTGATGACAATGAGATGAACTTAGCGGTGGTCCGTGGGCTTTTGAAGCGTACCCAGATTCAGCTTGACACGGTTATGAGCGGAAGCGAATGTATGGACTATACCCGCAGTAAGAAATATGATTTGATTTTTATGGACCATATGATGCCGGAACCGGATGGGATTTCTACCCTGCATCGGCTTCGCCAGGAAACAGATAACCCGAATGCCAACACGCCGGTGGTGGCGTTGACGGCAAATGCAGTTGCGGGCAGCAGGGAAGAATACCTCAAAGCGGGGTTTGATGAATATTTGTCAAAGCCGATTGTTGTAGAGAAACTGGAGCAGACGCTTGTGAAATACCTTCCGGAAGAAAAGGTGTCATTCTACAAGGAGGAAGTCGCCCGCGCTCCTGAGACAGGCTGGGAGGAAATTTTGGGCGATATGCCAGTGCAGGAGGAGGCATCAGAAGAACGTTTGCCAGATGGGAAAACACAGGAGGATTCCACAGGGAAGCTGATAGACCAGAGCGTAGGGATGCCTTACTGTGGCAACGATGAAGAGATGTATCAGGAATTCTTACAGGCATACTATGAGCAGGGGCAAGAGTATATCAAGAAGCTGCCCCGGCTTTATGATAACAAGGATTGGGACAATTACGGCATTATAGCCCATGCCGTGAAGAGCACGTCCCTTACGATTGGGGCGGTAAGCCTCTCAAAGCAGGCAAAGCAGCAGGAATTGGCAGCAAAGGGGAATAACCTGGAGGAATTAGAGGAATGCCGGGAAAAGTTCTGGCAGGAATATAAATGCGTACTCAAAGAGGCGGCGCAGATTCTGGGCTTGAAAGAGCAGGGGGATAGGCAGGGGGAAGAGGCGGGGCAAATAGAACCGCCGTCCGCGGACTACCTTGAAGGCTGCCGTCTGCTCCTGGAACAGGTCCAGGGATATGAGATGGCGGAGGCGTTGGATCAGTTAGATGAGCTGTTGGCTATGCGTGCGGATAAGGCATTGGAAGAAGTGCGGCAGTTTGTCTATGATTTTGACTATGACAGTGCAGAAGCCTGCTTGCAGGAATGGCTGGCAAATTGGGAGGTAAGGAAGGAATGAAAAAGACGATAATGGTAGTGGATGACGACAGGCTGAACCTGTTAGTGGCGCAAAAGCTGTTGGGGGAGGATTACCATGTTGCGGCAGTAAATTCGGGGGAGCTTGCGCTGCATTATCTGGGGAAAAACCTTCCGGACCTTGTGTTGTTGGACATTCAGATGCCAGTGATGGATGGGCTTGAAGTTATGAGGCGCCTGCAGGAGAATGAGCAGTGGCGCAAAATCCCGGTTATATTCCTGACGGCGGACCGCACGGAGAAGACGGAGGAGACGTGCTTTAAGATGGGCGCCGTGGATTATATTGGCAAGCCTTTCGTGCCGGCAATTATGATGCAGCGTATCCACCGCACGCTGGAGCTTGAGGATTACAAGAAGAACCTGGAACACATGGTGGAACAGCAGTTGCAGAGGATTACGCAGTTACAGCAGGATATTATCTTCTCTATGGCGAACCTTATTGAAAGCCGGGACGGCACTACAGGGGAGCATGTAAAGCGCACGAGCGGCTATGTGAACCTGCTGGTGGAAAGGATGCAGGAAAGGGGGCTGTACGAGGAGAAGCTGACAAATAAGTATGTGGATTATCTTAGGAAAGCCGCCCCTTTGCACGATATCGGCAAGATTGCCGTCCCGGACGCAGTGCTGCAGAAACCGGGCAAACTTACCAAAGAGGAGTATGATATGATCCAGATCCATGCGGAGGAAGGCGGCAGGCTTATACGGGAAAATATGAGCCGTATCGCGGATCAGGAATTTGTGGAGATTGCCTGCGATATGGCGGCCTGCCACCATGAGAAATGGGGCGGCGGCGGTTACCCTAAGGGACTGAAAGGCGAAGAAATCCCATTGTCAGCGCGGATATTGGCGATTGCGGATGTGTTTGACGCGCTGGTATCGGAACGGCAGTATAAGAAAGGCATGTCATTGGAGCAGGCGTTTGCCATCCTGGAGCAGGAACGGGGCAAAACGTTTGAGCCGGAGCTTTTAGATGTATTTCTGGAAGCGGAAGATGAGCTGCGCCAGATGCTCAAGGAATATGAGGCGGCATAGAAAATGAACGCGAAAAAAAATTTGCTATTAATGATAAAAAATGACGCCGGGGGGCTGAATATCAATAGCATGCAGAGTTTTTGCATGTTGTTCGTGTTGGTCGGGGGCATTATGTCCATTGTTAACCTGTCGGCAGGGTCTATGCGCATGGCCTTGATTACAGGGGGGACCGGCATTCTGATGCTAATAAATTATGTGCTGCTGACGGTCTTTAAAAAACTGAAGTTTGTAACTGCCAATGTTGTATGTGCCGTAATGGTGATGATGCTGTATTTTGTGGCGAACGGCGGGGAACATGGCTTTAGCCTTGTTTGGCTGTTTTTGGTGCCTCCGGCGGTTATGTATTTTTTAAATATTTTTTATGGCAGCCTTTTCTGCCTGCTTTTGGGGGCGTTGTCGGCAGTCTATATGTGGTCGCCTTTGCATGAGCTGGGGTATCAATATAACCTTACTTACCGGACGCGGTTCCCTTTGGTTTATTTGGCTGAAACAGCCATGTGCATCATGATCCAGTATCGTATCTGGTGCTACCAAAAGCAGCAGCAGGAGCTTCTTATTAAGGCTGAGGAGGCCAGCCATGCGAAAAGTGATTTCCTGGCGAATATGAGCCATGAGATCCGTACGCCCATGAATGCCATTATGGGTATGTGCGAGCTTGTCCTCAATGAGAAGGATTTGACGGAAGAAGTGCGGGATAACTGTAATAACATCCATCTGTCCGGCAGGAACCTGCTGGGGATTATCAATGACCTCTTAGATTTTTCCAAGATTGAATCCGGCAAGATGGACCTGATCTGTGATTCCTACCAGGTGTCGTCTATGCTCAACGATATTATTAATATGGCGATGGCGCGCAAGGGGGACAAGATGATTGAGCTGATGGTGGATTGTGACCCGCGGATTCCAGACCGGTTGTACGGGGATGAAATCCGTATACGGCAGGTAATTATTAACCTTTTAACGAACGCCATCAAATTTACGCATGAGGGTGGCGTGCTCTTTTGTATCCATGCCCGTAAAGAGAGTTATGGGGTCAATCTGGTTTTTACCATCAAAGACAGCGGGATTGGCATTAAGGAGAAGAACCTTGACAAGATTTTCCAGAGTTTCAGCCAGGTAGATACAAAGAAGAACCGCAGCATTGAGGGCACGGGGCTTGGGCTTGCCATTTCCAAACAGCTTGTGCGCAAGATGGGAGGTGTGCTCCATGTGACGAGCAGCTATGGAGAGGGCACAGAATTTACGGTGGTAATCCCTCAAAAAATTGTCGAGGAAAAACCAATGATCCAGATTCATGAGCCAGGCCAAAAGGATTGCTTGTGCTATATCCGCATAGATAAGTTTAGGCATCCTTTTGTAAAGGAGACATACCGCGAGATAATGGACCATATTGGGAAAAACCTGGGCATACGTTACCATATCTGCCAGACTTTGGAAGAGGCAAAGCAGGAACTTGCCTCGGGGAGGGATTATGGGCATCTATTTTTAGGAAGGGAAGAATACCAGGAATCGAAGAAGTATTTTGACCGGTTGTCCGGGCAGCTCAATATTACGGTTGTGCAGGAGCGTATGGACCATCAGGCGCTGGCAAAAGATATGCGCAATGTCTATAAGCCGTTTTATGTATTGCCTATAGGGAACGTGATTAACGGGGAGAAGTTATCCTTTAATCCCGGCAATAAAGAAACGACGAGGAAACGCTTTACGGCTCCGGGGGCTAAAATCTTAGTTGTGGATGATAACGCTATGAACCTAAAGGTTGCGCTGGGCCTTTTGAAACCTTATCACATGACGGTCATGACTGCGGAGAGCGGGCCACAGGCAATCGAAATGGTGAAAGGCAAGGGTTACCATATGGTATTTATGGACCATATGATGCCGGGCATGGATGGCGTGGAGGCATTACATGCGATTCGGGAATTAAGCGGGGATTATTTCAAGCAGCTTCCAGTAGTTGCTTTGACGGCGAATGCCATCAGCGGGGCTCGTGAGATGTTCTTGTCCGAAGGGTTCCAGGATTTTGTCACGAAACCGATTGAGATGAATGCCATGGAGCGCAGCTTGCGGCAGTGGCTTCCAGAAGAAGTAATCTGTAAGGAGCAGGGGGAAGGAGAGAAGGTTTCATGATAGAAGATACCGTGTTAGTCACCACGGATTGTGTATGTGACTTGACTGTGGAATTGCAGGAACGCTACCGGATTCCAGTCATGTACTATTATGTGCAGACGGAGGAGGCGCGGTTTCAGGATACCAGGGAAATGAACTCGGACGACCTGATTGAATATATCGAGAGGGATGGCAAGAAAGCATATAGCAGTTGTGCGCCGGCAGAGGAATACAGGGAGTTTTTTGAAAGGCAGAGGGAGAAAACAAAAGCCCCAATTATCCATATCTGCATGGCCCAGTAGGTCAGCGACGCTTATAAGACAGCGCGGGAAGCCGCCAGTGGGGACGGGGCAATCCATGTCGTGGATTCCGGCCATCTTTCCGGGGGTATGGCGCTGATGGTCCTTGAAGCGGCAAAACTGGCAAGGTGCGGGGCGCCTTATGAGGTGATATTGAAAGAATTAGAGCATATGAAGAAGAAGGTTTCCACCAGCTTTATTGTGGATTCTGTGGAATGCCTATACCGCAATGGGAGGATTGGCAAAAATATTGCCAGAATCTGCGATGTTTTTTCCCTGCATCCCATTTTAAAGCTGTCCGGCAGCCATATGAAGCCGGCAGGGCTGTGTATTGGCAGCCAGCGGAGGTTTGCCCGTGCCTATCTGCGTTGGGCTTTAAGGCGGGGAGGGGAGATTGTCCCAGACATGGCTTTTTTGATAACGGCAGGCGTGTCTTATGAATCACGCCAATTCCTCTTGCAAGAAATAAAGGAGCGGATACCTTGGAAAACCGTTGTGGTAAACAAGGCGTCCGCTACCATTTCCTGTAACTGCGGCTCTGGGGCCTTTGGCATTTTGTTTATGCGTAAGTAGCGCTCATTTTATAGCCAATGGCGCGGGGTGGATTGTTACTGGTTAACGAAGTATTTTGCGGAAATTCTTTTTGCCTTTTTTAAGCACCATGCCGTTTGCAAACGCTTCTGCGCTGTAAGCAGCCTTGATGTCTGTCACTTTCTCGCCGTCTGCGGAAACGCCGCCTTGTTCCACGGCTCGGCGCGCCTCGGAGCGGGAGGGGGTGAGCCCGGATTTGACTAAAAGGGACAAAATATCGATAGAACCATCCGTGAAATCCTCTTCCGCCAGGCTGACGGAGGGCATATCAGCGGCGTTCCCGCTGGAAAATAAGGCCCTGGCGGCATCCTGTGCTTTTGCGGCTTCCTGCTCGCCGTGCACCAGCTTTGTCAGCTCGTAAGCAAGTATTTCCTTGGCTTTGTTAAGCTGTGCGCCTTCCCAGGAATCCATCTCGTCAATTTCTTCTAAAGGCAGGAACGTCAGCATACGGATGCAATTTAACACGTCGGCGTCCGCGACATTCCTCCAGTATTGGTAGAAGTCGAAGGGCGAAGTCTTGTTGGGGTCAAGCCAGACTGCCCCGGATTGCGTTTTGCCCATTTTCTTGCCCTCGGAATTAAGGAGCAGGGTGATTGTCATCGCGTAAGCATCCTTGCCGAGCTTGCGGCGGATAAGCTCAGTGCCGCCTAACATATTGCTCCACTGGTCGTCGCCGCCGAACTGCATATTACAGCCGTATTTCTGGAATAATGCATAGAAGTCATAGCTTTGCATAATCATGTAATTAAATTCTAAGAAGCTCAGCCCTTTTTCCATGCGCTGTTTATAACATTCCGCGGTCAGCATGCGGTTCACGGAAAAATGAGGGCCTACTTCACGCAGGACTTCGATATAATTTAAGTCCATGAGCCAGTCCGCATTATTCACCATCAAGGCTTTCCCTTCCGAGAAGTCAATAAATTTACCCATCTGTTCCTTGAAGCAGTCACAATTGTGCTGGATCATCTCGGGCGTCATCATCTGGCGCATGTCCGTCCTTCCGGAGGGGTCGCCAATCATGCCGGTTCCGCCGCCGATTAGGGCGATGGGCCTGTTGCCTGCCATCTGTAAGCGCTTCATAAGGCACAGGGCCATGAAATGCCCTACATGCAGGCTGTCAGCCGTGGGGTCGAATCCAATATAGAAGGTGGCTTTGCCGTTGTTTATCAATTCCTTAATCTCATCTTCGTCTGTTACCTGGGCAATCAGCCCCCTGGCAACCAGTTCATCATATACAGTCATTCTTCTTCCTCCTCGTATTTGAATGAAAATTATAGGTAAAAAAGAGGGATTTGTCAAGGGGGGCGGTAATAATAATGTATATAGAAGTAACAGTTCAGCCAGCCGGAAAAATCGGGGAAAATCGTGCTTGCACGAATTTTACACGATTCATTTCGGCTGAGGGAACGCCATTTTATGAGCAAAGTTAGCTGCGAAGCAGCGAGAAAGTGCCGCAGGCACCTTTGTGAATGGCGTGTGCAGAACTGTTACATAAAGTATATAGGCAATAATTTTTAAGGAAGCGAGGGGAAAAGCTTGGAGTATGTATTGTTGGTTTTAGGGTTTATACTGCTGATAAAGGGGGCGGACTGCTTTGTGGATGGAAGCGCAAGCGTGGCGCATAAGTTAAAAGTGTCGTCCATGGTGATTGGGCTTACCGTAGTGGCGATGGGAACAAGCGCGCCGGAGTGCGCGGTCAGCATTACGGCGTCTTTTCAAGGGAACAATGCAGTGGCAATCAGCAATGCCGTCGGATCTAATATTTTTAATTTGATGGTAGTCTGCGGGGTCTGCTCAGTTATTTCGCCGCTTGGCGTAAAAGCAGGGACTTTGAAGAAGGAGTTCCCGATTTCTATATTGGCGGTAGTTGCCCTTACTGCTATGGGCTATTTTGGCATGGAGATTGGCAGGACGGAAGGGCTGCTGTTGCTGGCAGGGTTTATTGCTTTTTTGGTATGGCTGGTGAGGGGGGCTAAAAGAGAGCGCCATGCGCAGGAGGATGTTGGGGAGATTAAGGAGCTGGGCACAGGGATGTGCATTGTTTATATTGTAATAGGAATAGCGGCAATCGTATTGGGCGGTGACATCGTCGTTGATTCCGCTACGGCGATTGCAGGGAATTTTGGGCTGAGCCAGACTTTGATTGGGCTTACCATTGTAGCTATGGGGACGTCTTTGCCCGAGCTTGTCACATCCATTGTTGCAGCGAAAAAGGGTGAGGCTGACATGGCAATTGGAAACGTGATTGGCTCTAATATTTTTAATATTTTGCTGGTTTTAGGGATTGCTGGCGCAATAAGTCCCATGGAAGTCTTGATGGAAAATATGATTGATGCTATAATTCTAATTGGAATGAGTGTTGTCGTCTGGGTGTTTGCCTGGACCGGCAAGCGGATCAGCCGTGCAGAGGGGGCAATGTTGGTTGCCATTTATGCCGTGTATATGGGATATATCTGTGTGCGGTGACGGGGATAGATAGTGAAGTTATAGGAAAGGCGCACTGGATATTTTATTTTAAGAAGGAGGAAGACTATGGATTTTTTTGGCAAGTTGGGAGAGACAATCACAGAAACCGGCAAAGACGTGTCGCAGAAGGTGACGGATTTAACGGAAATTACGAAGCTGCGTATGGATATACGCAATAAGGAGGATTTTGTGCGCAGGCAGTATACTGAGATTGGAAAACAGTATTATGAAATGCACAAGGATGATGCGGAACCGATATTTGAAGAGGTTGCGCTCATCACGGAAACGTTGTTGAAAATCGAAGAGCTTAGGAGCGGGATTGCAGAGCGCAAGGGCAAAAAGCTTTGCCCAGTATGCAGTGCGCCGAATGACGCGGATGCGCTGTACTGTAATAAATGCGGCAATAAATGTGAGTTTGTCTATGCGGAGGACGTGGAAGGAAGCGAAGAAGCAGAGGACATGGAGATAATAGACATAGAAGAAGCGAAGGAGGTGGGGACGGCAGACGTAAAGGAAGCGGAGGATAAGGATTTCGAGTAAAGGGTATAAGGTTACGGCAAAGAAACAGGCAGAGCATGCTTGGGGCATTGTGGCTGTGCACACGGCGGCAGCATCTTTGCAGATATAGGTACAAGGAGAGTGATGTGAGATGAAAGAGAAAAATTATAACCAAAATGAAAAAAGCCCCGTATCCGGGCGTCATCCTGTCAGGCAGCAGCTTTTGGCGGCGCTTCTGGGGGTGTGCCTGGTCGCAGTGTCAATCCCGTTCCCGCAATTTGGCCTTTTGGCACAGGCGGCAGACGTACAGGAAGGTTCCGAAAATTTCTCAGGCATACCCAGGGAGGAGAAGCAGCAGGAAGAGCTGGACGCGCTCCCAGAAGATGGCAAGCAAGAGAAGGAGGCGCCGGGCAAGCAGGAGGATTCCATGGAACTTTTGGCGGAGCCTGAGGAAGTAAGCGAACAGACGGCAGAAGAGCCGGGTGACGCGGGCGAAGCGCCGGATGAGCCTCAGGAGGGCGAAGAGCCTGGCGGCGGGGAGCCTGGCGATGACGGGCAATTGCCGGAGGATCATGTGACAGCGGATGATGGCAAGGTAAATTATTCTGCAGATTTCTATTCCGGCAGCGCAGGACATAAGGAAAATGTCGCTGCAGTGAAGCAGGAGGGCACAGAAAACGGCATCGTGACAGCGCCGGACGCGCAGGCGATGGATGGGTTTGAATTTGTCGGCTGGGATGAAAGCCCGAATAGTTTTGCCGGAGGGATAGCGGCAGGCGCCCAGCTTACGCTGACAAAGGATATGACTTACTATGGCGTTTATAAAAAGCAGGTAACATTGTCTTATGATGCAAACGGAGGAGATGTGAGTCCGGACAGTGAGTCAGGGGAATGTTATGTAAATGTGAGCGAGGAATGTGAATATGATTATCCGACGTTCACAGCGGCAGACGGGCTTACCCGTTCAGGGTATGTCTTTGCAGGATGGAACACGGACAAAGATGGCGAGGGTACGCCGGTTGATGTAGGCGAGAGCTTTAATTTGGACTGCAGTACGACGCTTTATGCCATATGGGTGGCAGGGAGCGACACGCCGTACCGTGTGGAGCATTACAAACAGGATTTAGAAGGCAGCGGTTATACCAGGGTGGACTGTGATACAGAGTATATGACCGGGAAGACGGGCGACGTGGTGGAAGCGGACGTCAATCCCTACACCGGGTTCAGCCCCAAAGAAGAATCAGAGGAGGGCGTGTTATCTGGAGTTGTCAAGGCAGATGGCAGCCTGGTGCTTCAAGTGTACTATGACAGGGATATTTACAATGTGTATTTTGCGTTAAACGGGGGGGAAGGCATTACCCCGGATATGCAGTCAGTCCGTTACGGCGGGTTCCTGCAGGAACCGCAGGAGCCGCAGCGCAGGGGCTATACGTTTAAGGGATGGTACACGGATGAGGCAGGATCGGAATTTGCTTACTGGGATAATTACCGGACGGTAGATGAGAATACAAACCTTAGCGAGACGGTGCTTTATGCAAAATGGGCGGACGAGACTGCGCCGGAATTAGGCGAGGCAACTTTTGGCTCTGAATACAGGAATTTCTCAGATTGGATTATCAGCAAAAAGAAGCTGATTATTACTGTCCCAGTCTTAGAAGAAGGAAGTGGGCTGAGACAGGGGGATTACAGCCTGGTATCCGAGGATGGCGATAAGAAAGAGGGGACGGCAAAGATACATGCGGATTATGCATTATCGCCGGGAGTCCATGCGCGCAGCGGCGGCGTATCGGGAGTTATGACGATCCGGGGCGACGCGCAGAGCGGGCAGAGCCTGGTTGAGGTTTCAATCGCGCAGGAATTTAAGGGCAGCATATTCTTAAGCTGTACGGACAATGCGGGAAATGTATCTGTGGAGAAAATCCTTACGATAGACGGCGCAGGGGCTATAGTGGAAGATAACGCGCCCGATATCCGTTTTTCTGAGGCAAAAGTAAATGACAAGGATAAAACCAAGCCCAGTGCGGCGATCCATGTCGATGTGTCGGACCGTGCCGATGAGCGTGTCACAGCCGGGCTTGCAGCCGTGTCCTATCGGTTGGACGGAGGAGAGGCGCAGCCGGAAGGCGAAGAGGAATTTACTGATTCCATGGTCGAGGAATATAGCTTTACCGTAGGCATCAAGGGGGAAGGCAAGCATACCCTCCAGGTGACTGCTGTGGACAATGCCGGGAATAAGACAACGAAGAAGACGGAAGTGGAGATTAAGGGGCAGAAGGCAACGATTGTCCCTAAGGGCCAGACACCCACAAAGGCACAGGCGTCGAAATTGCCAACCGGGGAGCCTGCGACGGGGGACCGCAGCTCTGTAAAGGTCTTTGCCACCTTGGGGATGGTTGCAGGATTTACATATTTACTGATGTATTTTACATCTGGTGATAACGGCATTACGGAGGGGGAGAAAGAAGAAATTATTTCCAGGCTGGTGCGCTGGTCAAGGAGAGGAAAGTTCCGTAAGTATCCGGCGCTGCTCATAATCTCGCTGTTCTTGTTGTACTATCACAGTATCGGCAAGAGCGTTAGCGATGAGTGGAGGAAAGTTTGTGAAGGATAGAGGCAGAATACGCCTTCTAAGAATGATATGTGCAGTGATAACAATAGCATGCCTGCTCCCTGTGGGGCAGTCATGCTTTCGCTCTATCAGGCATGAAAGGCAGCAAAGGCAAATGAGAGAACAAAAAAGAGCGGGTGACGATGCATATATGGGGCAGGAGGGACCCAAACAGGAGGCCGCAAAGCAGGGGGAAGCAGGAGCACAAGAGACAGGGGGGGACGAGCCGATGCTTCTGCCTGCTTTGCAAAGCTTTTATGAGGAAAACAGTGATTTGGTTGGCTGGCTTACGGTGGAGGGCACGAAGATTGATTACCCGGTTATGCAGTGTGAGGACGATGAATATTATCTTAACCATAATTTCCAGGGGGAAGAGGACAAGTATGGGAGCCTTTTTGTAAAAAGCATAGCGGATATCGGCACGCCGGGGACAAATGTTATTATCTATGGGCATCATATGAAGGATGACGCCATGTTCGGGGAGTTGGACAGATATGAAAGCCAGTCGTTTTGTAAAGAGCATGGCAAGGTCTTATTTGATACGCTTTTTGAAGCGCGCGAATATGAGGTTATGGCTGCATTTCGGACGCAGGTGTCTGAATCAGCGGAAGACGGGGGGTTTCGCTATTATCAGTTTTATGAGGCTGATACTAAAAAAGAGTTTAATGAGTTCTATGATAATGTCAAGAAATTGTCAATTTATGATACAGGGGTTACAGCGGAATTTGGGGACACCTTCCTTACATTGTCTACCTGCTCTGGCCATACGGAAAACGGCAGGTTTGTGGTCGTGGCAAAGAGAGTTGGGAAATGATATTATGCTGGACTTGAACACTAAAATATATTATAATAATAGCTAATCAGAATTTTGCGGAGAACAATATTTACACTAGGAGGAGAAGTGATATGTCAATGTTTTTGAAGAACCTGAGCATCAGGTTGAAAATCCTGATTCCGGTGGCATTGTTGGGGTTTTTGATGTTGGTACTGGGGGTTATAAGTTTCAACAGCACGAACCGGATTATGAAGACCAGTGAGGATATCACCAGCAACTATGTGGTAAGGATTGAGCAGGTAGAAGAGGTGACGATTGCTTACCAGACCCTGCGGCGTGTGGCATTTGCACATATTGTTGAGGAAGATCCAGCGGATAAGCAGTCGTTAGTTAGGGAAGCGGAGGAGCTGAAGGCTGAGATTACGGATTTGTGCGCACAGTATGAGCAGGGGCTTAGTGGAAAGGAAGCAGAGGCATTCTCCCAGTTCAAAAAGGATTATGAGGCTTACTTAGTGATATATGAAAAAATACTTGACCATAGCGCCAAGATGCAGAAAGGGGAGGCGTCTGAGCTTGCAAGCAATGACCTGCGTGAAGCGGGCGTTGCCCTGACGGCGGAATTAGATGAGCTGATTGAAATTAACAAAGAAGCGATGGGGAACGCGGTGTCAATCCTGAAAAAGGTGTATGGGAGCGTGACGCGTACAACGATTATCCTGATCGTATGCAGTGTGGTTGTCCTGCTCTTTGTCGTGTGGGTATGCTGGGCATGGGTATGCAAGCGTTTGATCAATATCAATGCGCAGCTACGCGATGTGATTGCTACCATTGAAGCGGGCGAAGGCGACCTGACCAAGCGGGTACAATGTTTCTGTACGGATGAGATTGGCACGCTGGCAGCCGGCATCAATACTTTTATTGAGACCTTGCAGGGGATTATGGGGCATATCAATGTAAGCTCTGACCAGCTTGGTTCCATCGTCAATTTAGTATCTGACAAGGTATCGACGGCGAATAATAATTCTTATGATATTTCTGCTGTCATGGAGGAGCTGTCTGCATCCATGGAGACAATTTCCACGACCATTACAGATATCAAGGAGAATGTAGGGACTGTGGACGAGAATATTATTGAACTCTCCGATGCGTCCCAGGGCTTGTACGATTATGCAGTTGGAATGCAGGAACGTGCGGAGAGCTTAGAGAAGAATGCAGTAGATAATAAACAGAATACGAGCGATATCATCAATGCGATTATTGATAAGCTGAAACGTGCAATTGAGAGCAGCAAGAGCGTTGACCGTGTAAATGACCTTACGGATGAGATATTGAGCATTTCCGGGCAGACAAACCTCCTGTCGCTGAACGCATCTATCGAGGCGGCTAGGGCAGGCGAAGCAGGCAGGGGATTTGCCGTTGTTGCAGATGAAATCAGCCAGCTTGCAAGTTCCAGCAGGGAAGCGGCAAATAATATCCAGACCATCAATAACATGGTAATAGAGGCGGTGAATGAGCTGATTGACAGCGCGGATTCAATTGTGAAATATATCAATGACAATATACTGCCTGATTATGAAGGGTTTGTGAATGCCGGTAAGCAGTATAATGAGGACGCGGTGCATGTCAATGACATAGTCACCCGGTTTAATGATATGTCCGTCAACCTTAAGGAGCTGATGGGTAATATTACGGATTCGATTAACGGCATCAATACAGCGGTAGGCGAGAGTGCGAGGGGCGCTACGAATGTGGCGATGAATACTTCTAACTTAGTGAAGGATATCAGTGAGATTGCGGAGGCAATGGATGATAACAGGGAGGTTGCCGGGACCCTTACGGATGAGGCAGAACGTTTTATTAACTTATAGCAGGATTACGAAAGACAGCCGCCTTCTATGAGGTCCATGGAAGGCGGCTTTTCCTATCAAAAGGAACTGCTATGCATATCTTGTGATAGGAATAAGCCATAATTATACTAGGAGGTTCACATATGTGTAAGAAATGCGAGAAAGGCAAATATTATATGACTACGGCTATTGCCTATACATCGGGCAAGCCCCATATAGGCAACACGTATGAAATTGTGTTAGCGGATAGCATCGCGAGGTTTAAACGTCAGGAGGGCTACGACGTCTATTTCCAGACCGGTACGGATGAGCATGGGCAGAAGATTCAGGAGAAAGCTGAGAAATTGGGGAAGAAGCCCCAGGAGTTTGTAGACGAAGTTGCAGGGGAAGTGAAGCGCATCTGGGATAGGATGAATTCTTCTTATGACAGCTTTGTCCGCACTACAGATAAGGACCATGAGGAACAGGTGGCGAAGATTTTTAAGAAGCTGTATGATCAGGGGGATATCTATAAGGGGGCTTATGAGGGCATGTATTGTACGCCATGCGAGTCTTTTTGGACAGAGTCCCAGCTTGTGGACGGCAAGTGCCCGGATTGTGGGCGTGAAGTGAGGCCGGCGAAGGAAGAAGCGTATTTCTTTAAGATGAGCAAATATGCGGACAGGCTGATTGCACATATCAATAGCCATCCAGAATTTATCCAGCCGGTGTCCAGGAAAAATGAGATGATGAATAACTTCCTGCTGCCGGGCCTTCAGGACTTATGCGTGTCCAGGACGTCCTTTGATTGGGGGGTTACGGTAGGGTTTGACCCGAAGCATGTCGTTTATGTCTGGCTGGACGCGCTGACGAACTATATTACGAAAATTGGTTATGATGCCGAGGGGAATTCTACAGAGCTGTTCAACAAAAACTGGCCGGCAGACCTGCATCTGATCGGCAAGGATATTATCCGTTTCCACACGATATACTGGCCAATCTTCCTGATGGCGCTTGATTTGCCGCTGCCCAAACAGATATTTGGGCATCCCTGGCTTTTGCAGGGCGGCGAGAAGATGAGCAAGTCCAAGGGAAATGTGATTTATGCAGACGATATGGCAGATTTGTTTGGTGTGGACGCGACCCGTTATTTTGTGCTCCATGAGATGCCCTTTGATAATGATGGCATCATTACCTGGGAGCTGGTGGTCGAACGCCTCAATTCCGACCTTGCCAATATTTTGGGCAATCTTGTGAACCGCACAATATCCATGTGCAATAAGTATTTTGGCGGGGTAGTTGCTAAAACCGGCGCAGAAGAGCCTGTTGATGGGGAATTGAAGGCTGTGGTGACGGCGGCAAGGGATAAAGTGAAAGCGAAAATGGATGATTTGCGGGTGGCTGACGCTATTTCCGAGGTGTTTACGGTGCTGCGGCGCAGCAACAAATACATTGATGAGACAGAGCCGTGGGTATTGGCAAAGGATGAGGAGAAGAAAGGGCGCCTGGGCGAAGTTCTTTACAACCTGACAGAATCCATTACGGTTGCAGCGTCATTGCTCCACAGCTTTTTGCCGGAGAGCGCAGAGAAGATTGTAGCACAGCTCAATACAAAGATTCGTGATTTTGAGAGCCTCAACCAGTTTGGGCTGTACGAGAGTGGGAACAAGGTGACGGACCAGCCGGAAATCCTTTTTGCCCGCCTGGATGTGAAAGAGGTTATGGAGAAGGTAGAAGAAATCCGCAAGGCACAGTGTATGGAGTTCGAGGCTGAGCAGCGCGCGATGGGTGAAGCCCCGGAGCATGAGGAAGAGGCGGGGATTGACTTAGAGCCTAAGGCAGAGATTACGTATGATGATTTTATGAAAATGCAGTTCCAAGTGGGGGAGGTTATTGCCTGTGAGGCAGTATCTAAGTCCAAGAAGCTGCTTTGTTCCCAGGTACGCATTGGCAGCCAGGTGAAACAGATTGTTTCCGGGATTCGTAAATATTATTCCCCTGAGGAAATGGTAGGCAAGAAGGTTATGGTGCTGGTAAATTTGAAACCGGCAAAGCTGGCGGGCGTGCTGTCTGAGGGAATGCTTTTGTGCGCAGAGGATGAAACTGGCGCACTGGCGCTGATGACGCCGGAGAAGAATATGCCCGCGGGAGCAGAGATATGTTAAACAATGTGTATGATACAGAGGATAATGCAGTGGGGCGTCGGCAGAGAGAGATATTCGAAAGCCATGCCCATTATGATGATAAGCAGTTTGACCCTGACAGGGAAGAACTGCTTTCCTCTATGGAGGAAAACGGTATTTGCCGGATTATCAATGTCAGCTCAGATTTTGCTTCGTGTAAGCGTACGTTGGAGCTGACGGAAAGGCGCCCATTTATTTATGGCGCTTTGGGCATCCACCCGAGCGATATCGCAGACATGGATGAGGAAGCCTATGAATGGCTGAGAAGTTCCGCTGTTTTGCCTAAAGTGGCGGCAATTGGGGAAATAGGGCTGGATTACTATTGGGAGAAAAATCCAGATGTACAAAGCAGGCAGCGGTATTGGTTCTGCCGGCAGTTAGAACTGGCGCGGGAATATTCTTTGCCGGTGATTATCCATTCCAGGGATGCGGCGGATGATACGCTAAAACTGATGAAAGGCATCCATGCGGAGCAAATACCAGGTGTAGTGCATTGTTTTTCTTATTCCCCGGAGCTTGCAGAGGAATACGTCAAAATGGGCTATTATATTGGGATTGGCGGTGTGGTTACATTTAAAAACTCCAGGAAGCTGAAAGAGACTGTAAAGCGTATCCCCCTGGAGCGTATATTGTTGGAGACAGACTGCCCTTACCTTTCCCCGGAGCCAAACCGGGGTAAGCGCAACTCTTCTTTAAACCTCCCTTATATTGCGAGGGAGATTGCGCGGCTGCGTGGTATTTCCGAAGAAGAAGTGATTGAGGCTGCTTATGGCAATGCATACAGGCTTTTTAGGAAAGTAAAATGACTTGTCGCATTTTGTCGATTCTTGTCGAAAAAGATAACTTTCCTTCAATTTCCTTGACTATCTCGTTCATAAGGCATATACTGAATCACGGAACTTAAAGGAGAAGCAGGAAGGAGTAAATATTATGAAAAAACCAGAGCTTTTGAAGCAGATTTTGGCAGGTTCGCTGGTTTTAACGTTGGCTCTTGCTGATGTTACGCCCGTAGCTGCAGCTAAAGTGCAGCAGCCGCAGGAGGCAGTGGAGGCGGAATCAGAGTATGTTGAGTTAGATGAGGCCATTCAGGCAGAGCCGCAGGAGGCAGTTGCAGCGGAGCCTGAGGCAGAAGCCGCAGGGACAGAAGCTGATGGATCAGATGAGGCAGAAGCAGATAATGAGGAACCGCAGGCAGAGGAAGAGGAAATAAAAGGAGAATCGCTGGAGGCAGAGGAAGATGTAAGGGCAGCGGTAACCCCTGTGATTAGCCAGCCGACAATCCGGGTATCGGAATATTCATCCTATTCAAATTTTTATGTATCTTATTCGGGATCTAATTGCGAGGCTGTGGAATTGTCAGTAAAGGCTTCCAATACAGGTTCTATCGTATATAGTTCTTCTTATTATGAGTCTGGCGACGGCATTGATTCCGATAATTTTTATGACAGCAAGACAGGTTCATATGATTTGGTTGCCGGTGTGACTTATACGTTTACATTGAAGCCTTTTACCTACACATATGATGAAGATGATAATGAAGTGAAAGTATATGGCGCTCAGGCAAGCGTTACCTGGAAAGCCCCGGCAATAGCCAAAGTGCAGAGCCTGGCTGTGAAGGAGCAGACTTCGAGCGGGTTTGTTCTCTCACATAAGGCAATCTCTGGCAATCCGCGGGTATATTATGAGTATTCGAAGGATAAGAAATTCAAACAGGATGTAAATACACTGTATTCCTATTCTGGCGGGACGGACACGCTTTCCTACAGCAGCCTGACCCCGGGAATTACATACTATGTGCGCGCTTATATGATGCGTTATGGCGCGAAGGGAGCTTACTCTAATGTAATAACTGTTAAAGCTCCGGTTGCCGAAGTGACCAACATTTCTACAGAGATTTTTGACAAGGCAGTTACGTTGAAGGCATCTACGGGTTATGGCCAATTTACCGGATACCAGATTGAGCGAAAGTCCGGGAAGAAATATAAGAAATTAGCAACTACCACGGATTCTGTTTACAAGGATACAGGCCTTAAGAAGAATACAAAATATACATACCGGGTGCGCGCTTATTACTATAATATCAATACGAAAAAATATGCATATGGCGCTTATACGTATAAGACGGTGCAGACAGGGACCGCAGCTCTGAATATGAGGGCAAAGGCAATAAGCAAAAGCTCTGCCAAATTAACATGGAAGAAGCTGTCTTTGGCTGCTGGTTATGATGTTTACCGCTATACCGGCTTTTCTTCCAGCAGTACCGAAAAGTCAGGCGAGGATTATGATTTCAACAAATATGAGCTGGTGAAGAGCCTGGGCAAGAAAAGCTCTTCCTATACAGACAAAAAGCTGGTTGCAGGGGAGTCCTACAACTACCTGTTAATGGCATATAAAACGGTAAATGGCAAAAAGGTTTATTTTGCGCAGGACAGTGATTCCATAAGCACTAATTTTAGTTTTAATACATATATAAGCATCTATAAGCAGGCTCAGAACCCTAAGAACGGCAAAGTATCCATTGCGTGGAAACCAGTACCACAGGCAAAGGGATACCTGGTTGAGAAATACGATGATGCTAAAGAGAAGTGGGTAACGCAGAAAAAGATTACGAAAGCAAAGACGACTTCCTATACGCTGCCGGCTGCACCGCTTGGGAAAACAGTCAGGTACAGGCTTCGCGCATACAATGGCAAGAGATATTCTTATTCCAGCGAAGTATCGGTAACAGGCCGTATTAAAGTTGTGACAGGTGTAAAGGCAAAGGCTACGAAAGAAGGGGTTTCTATTTCCTGGAAGAAAGTTTCAGGGGCGTCTTATTATAAGGTATTCCGTACCACAAGCTCCGAGGCAACGTATAATGCAGACACCAAGTCCTATTATTATGATGGATATGATTCCACGGTAAGCCTGAAAGCATTTAAGAAATCAACCAGCAGCGCTTCTGATTATTATTATACGGTGGGAAGCAGTTCCACGCATATGGTACAGGATTATGAAGCGGCACAGAAAAAAGCATACAAAGACCCGGAATATAATCAGGCGTATACCGACTGTATTGTAGGGACTTCTGTAGTTGACTATTCCTATGCAGCACATGAAGTGACGCAGAGGGTCAATGGGAAAGTGACAAAAGAAAATGTGACATTATATGGACCTCAGAGCGATGTGACATACCATTATTATGTTGTTGCGTACAAGAAAGCGAAAGATAAGACGACAAACAGCTACTATACAGGTCAGAGCTATGGTGCAAGCAAGTCTGCATCGGCAACTATGGCCAGCGCTGCAGGAAAAGCTCCGACGATCCAGAAAACAAAGGCAGGGAAGCAGAGCGCGACCATTACCGTGAAGAAGGTAAAAGGCGCTAAAAAATATCTTATTTATCGCTCAACGTCCAAGAAGAAAGGCTTCAAATTGGTAGGTTCCAGCAGCAAGTCAAGCTACAAGGACAAAAAGCTTACTTCTAACAAGACCTATTACTATAAAGTTAAAGTACTCTTTACAAACAATCTGGGCGCAGATAAATATTCCTCCTTCTCGAAAGTGAAGTCGGTAAAAGCAAAATAAGAACGGCATAAAAGTTTATCATTCCCACGAGGGATGATGCGCGGACGAAAGATGGGTAATCTTGCATTATCCATCTTTTCCTCTTATAGGAAAGACATTGCCACGCTAAAACGTGAAAGTGCCTTTCCTATAAGATAAAAAAATTATGCGCACTCGCAAAAGAGGAAAATATTGCTTCGCAATTGTGCTTGGCGCAGCAAACCGTCCAAGGTCTACGCTTCGCTTCGGTCCGCGCTAAGCGGACATCCACTGGATGTCCAGCCATTCATGAATGAGGGATTTAGGGAGTTGATGCGGACTTGTCCGCTTTTTTCTGCCATGAGGAGGGCATTATGGCAACTTTAGGAAACCCGAAAAATACAATCGAGGTATTACAGAAATATAATTTTAATTTCCAGAAAAAATTTGGGCAAAATTTTTTGATTGATATGCATGTGCTGGAAAAGATTATCCGCGCAGCGGACATAAATAAAGAAGATTTCGTATTGGAAATCGGGCCGGGAATTGGCACGATGACGCAATATCTCTGCGAGTGCGCCCGAGAGGTTATAGCTGTGGAGATTGACAAAAACCTGATACCTATTTTGCAGGATACGCTTAGCGCATATAAGAATGTGGAAATTATACAGCAGGATATCCTTAAGGTGGATGTAAACCGCCTGGCGCTGGAAAGAAACCAGGGAAAGCCCATCAAAATAGTGGCAAACCTGCCTTACTATATTACAACACCGATTATTATGGGGTTGTTTGAAAGCCATGTGCCTGTTGAAAGCATTACGGTTATGGTGCAAAAGGAAGTGGCGGGGCGTATGCAGGTTGGTCCTGGGACTAAAGAATATGGGGCATTATCGCTTGCTGTGCAGTATTATGCAAAACCTCAGGTAGTGGCAAATGTGCCGCCGAACTGCTTTATGCCGCGTCCCAAAGTAGGGAGCGCCGTCATACGCCTGACGAAGCATAAGGAGCCTCCCGTGCAGGTAGCACAGGAAAGCCTGATGTTTGCGCTTATCCGCGCTTCGTTTAACCAGCGCAGGAAAACCTTGGTTAATGGGCTTTATAATGCGCAAGGCATCCCGTATAGTAAAGAAGAAATTGCACAGGCCTTGGGGCGGATGGGATTGTCAGCAAATGTACGAGGGGAAGCATTAACATTGGAGCAGTTTGCGCAGTTGAGCAATCTTCTGGGGGAATGACCGTCCATGCAACAAGTGTCAATCGTTTTAGCCAGCTTAAAACCCGCGGTTAAACTCCACAATATCTTTCTGGAACCGTTTCGGTAAATTTTGGCGTTGCAGGTATGGGTTTTTTCGAGCCTCAATCGCGATGTTGTCGAAAAAGGTGCACCAGAGCTTGCGGTATTCCATTTCTTCCGGGGAAAACCGTTTCAGCATTTGATGGTCCAATTCTTTCGTGTCTGTGATAAAGAAATTTTTTCCTTTGGGGTGCAGTACGGCAAGGTTGCGTGTTGCGTCATAAATCATAAAATTTTCCCCGGGCAGGCGGTCGGAAAAATGTTCCCCCAGAAATGGAAGCACATCATTTTTGGGATGGATCTGGGAGAAAAGTATGCCATTTTCCAATTCCTGGAAGCGCAGAAAACCTAAAAGATGATGGGCTTCGTTGCCAGTGCAGCGGGAAAGCTGGAATGTACGGTTGACATAAGGCTCCCCCAGATAATTCAGGACCTTGCCAGCGTCCGGCAGCGAAAGGGCGAGGACAATCGTTTTATAAATAGCGTCTGCCTTATTGATTGATTTCCTGCTGCGGACAGGCTCCAATGCCAGCGCTGCCTGGCAAATTTCCTGGTAGGCTTCGTCGCCCATGCGGCTGTGCAGGGTGCGCGCCACTTTTGCACTCTTGTCATAATCGCAGGGTACGGGAATATATTCGTCGAACAGGGAATAATTGTCTGGTTCATGGGTCGTAAGCGCGACATTGTTATGTCCATAACGGCTTGCCCAGGCGTCATATACTCCGGTGAAAATGCCGTCAATGCTGTCATCGCAAATGAAAATATGCATAAGGGCCTCCTAGTTATTCTGGCTGTAAAATCTCAGCGTCGGTTAGTTGGAAATCAGCTTGCAGCTCCCTATCGAAAAAGCTAATCTGCTGATAGCCTCCTTCCCGGATGTCTTTGGGGATTTGCGTCTTATCCCGCATCAGGTTCTCACAGATATAATTTTCCTCCAACTTAGTGTTGTACATCATTTTCCCGGAACAGGTGATAAAATACAAGGCCCGTTTCAGCACAACGCCGATTTTTTTTAGGTCATCGAAGGACAGGCGTGTCTTCCGTCGGGCCTTGACAATGCGTTCCGCTGACTTATAGCCGATGCCCGGGACACGAAGCAGCGTCTGATAGCTGGCGCGGTTGATTTCCACCGGGAAGCATTCCAGGTGGCGCAGTGCCCAGTCGCACTTGGGGTCGAGGAAAATATTAAAGTCCGGGCGTTCCTCTGACAACAGCTCCGAAACTTTAAAATGGTAGTAGCGCAGCAGCCAGTCCGCTTGGTAGAGGCGGTGTTCGCGCAAGAGAGGCGGCCCGCCGGGCAGGGCGGGGAGCATGGAGTTGTTATTCACGTTTACAAAAGCAGAATAAAACACCCTCTTCATGGAAAACTTCTCATAAAGCCCTTCGGCAACGCTCATAACCTGGAAATCATTTTCCGGCGTGGCTCCAATAATCATCTGGGTAGACTGCCCGGCAGGCACGAACCGGGGAGCCTTGCGGTATACCGTAAGCTCATGCTTGTTGTCTGTGATGCGGTTTTGTATCTGGCGCATGGGGCTTAATATTGTGCGCCGGGACTTGCAGGGAGCCAGCTTGTGCAGGCTGTCTGACGTGGGCAGTTCAAGGTTGATGCTCATGCGGTCGGCGAGGAACCCGGTTCGCTCTACCAGTTCTGGGTCAGCGCCGGGGATAGCTTTCACATGGATATAGCCGTTGAAATGATGGGTCTTCCTAAGCCTGTGCAAGGTCTGGTAGATTAGATCCATCGTGTAATTGGGGCTGACCATGATGCCTGAGCTGAGGAAAAGCCCTTCAATATAATTGCGCCGGTAGAACTCCATCGTTATTGTGCAGACTTCTTCCGGGGTAAAGGAAGCGCGCCTAACGTCGGAGTCCCGGTTGTTCAGGCAATAGGCACAGTTAAAAATGCATTCGTTCGTGAAGAGAACCTTTAACAAGGAAATGCATCTGCCATCGGCAGAGAATGTGTGGCAGACGCCTGGCGCAATCGTATTGCCCATACCTCTGCCGTCGCCCTTACCCTTACGGTCTACGCCGCTGGAGGTGCAGGCAACGTCATATTTTGCCGCATCCGATAAAATTGTAAGCTTTTCTGATAAATCCATGTCCATAGGTATTGTATTCATAGTATGCCCAATCCTTTGCCCAATCATTAAGAACAAACGTTCTATATCGGTATCATACCATGGTTTCGGATGAATGGCAAGGGTTTTGTTGTGAAAAATGGTGAGTGTGGACATTTACTGTTACTGTTCACTCCGCAATGTCATTAAGTTAGTAACGAACTGCCTGAAATGGTTAGATTCTTTTTATGAGGTCTAACCATTTTTATGTTAAAAAAAGGGGCTTGACAAATTCCCTGGAATGTGC
>CATLBW010000003.1 GCA_949879775.1 uncultured Lachnospiraceae bacterium | reverse complement strand
GAAAGATTACGAAGGTGGGCATTGAATTTTTTGAGGACGCTTATGCAGCGCAGCCTTTGTACAAGCTGAACAGGGAAGACTGGCTGCTGTGGCTTTCGCATATTTTGGAATTCTGCGAAAAGGGCGGTTGCGGGGTCTATGCGGAGAATGCCCTCAACGAGGTTTCAGACAGTTTCAAGCTCTATCTGTGCGCCTGTGCGGGCAGGAGTTGTACGGAAGTCGATAACCTGGAAGATTTGGCGCGCGTGCAGAAAATGATGGAGCCGGTAATTGCCAAAGAGGGCTGATGTGGAGGCGGAGGAGTGTTTTATAATATCAAGCAGTCTGTAAAAACGGTACTCAAGCAGGGGATGAAAGTGTGGTATGGGCTGATCGGCGCCTTAAGGAGCCATGGGATCGCTTTTAGCGGCAATGCCAAAAGGCTTTTGTCTTATCGGGATAAATATGCCGGGCAAAGATGCTTCCTGGTTGGCAATGGGCCAAGCCTTAAGGTTGAGGATTTGGAGAAGCTTAAAGGGGAGGTTTCTTTTGCCTGCAACATTATCTATAAAGTGTTTGGCAAAGCCGGCTGGCGGCCCACGTACCATTTCATCTCTGATGTTGTCGCGGTCCATGCGATAAATGAGGAGGGGATGCTTGACAAGGTTTTGGAACGTCCGTTGTTTTCCAATAAAGATGTATATGAGAAAATTAAACGTATCAGAACCCCGGGGGAGCAGGTAATTTACCTGAACCGCATCAATCAGCAGAATTACAAGGTCAGCAAAAACCCCTTGGCATATTATGTGCCGGCGCAGGCCACGGTCATGACGCTGATGATAGAGATGGCAATCTATATGGGGTTCCGGGAAATTTATTTAGTGGGCGTGGACTGCACGAATACCTTTACGGCCGGACATTTCGGGGACTCTTATACCGATAAGTCGGTAGATGATTATAACCTGGCGTGGGTGCGCAAGAAGACGAACCGCCCGAACCTGACGTTAGTTGAGCTTGGCGAGGAGCGAAGGATACGTTCACTGGATGCTTATCGGAAACTCAAGGAATATGCGGACCAGAAACAGGTAAAGATATATAATGCTACGCGCGGCGGGGCATTGGAGGTTTTTGAGCGTGTGGATTTTGATACGGTGGTGAAATAAGGAGGGACGATGCCATGCAAAAAGAGAGCTATCAATCGCAGGAGGTTATAAGCGGTGCGGGCGCCTTGCAGGAAGCGGCAAAGATTGTAAGGGAATCAGGCGCCAGGAACCTGTTGGCGGTCTGCTCAAAATCGGCAAGGAAGCATTGCGGCGAAGAGTTCTGGCAGGGATTTCCGGGAAAGGTTGTTTTCTTCCACGGCTTTTCCCCCAACCCTAAATATGAGGAAGTACAAGCGGGGCTGGCATTGTATGAGGAAGAAGGCTGCGAGATGCTCCTTTCCATGGGCGGAGGCAGCGCCATGGATGTGGCGAAATGCATCAAGCTGTTTGCACCCATGGACAGAAATGAGAATTATCTTAAGCAGGAAAAGAAAGCGAGCAATATCCTCCATATCGCCATCCCCTCCACAGCCGGGACGGGCAGCGAGTCCACGAGCTTTGCCGTGGTCTATTACCAGGGCGAGAAGCAGTCTGTGGCGCATGCATGCCTGCTTCCTAATTATGCTGTTTTGCACGACGGTTTTTTAGAGCATCTGCCTTTGTACCAAAAAAAGGCAACGATGATGGACGCTTTGTGCCAGGCGATTGAGTCTTACTGGTCGGTGAATTCCACAGAGGAGAGCAGGGGCTATGCGCGCAAGGCCATTATAACAATCCGTGATGCATGGCAGGGTTATATTGAGGATAATGCGAACTGGCAGCAGATTATGGCTGCGGCAAACCTGGCCGGGCGCGCCATCAACATCTCCAAGACGACGGCGGCGCACGCCATGAGCTATAAAGTGACTTCCATGTATGGGTTCGCCCACGGGCATGCTGCGGCAATCTGCCTGCCAAAGACCTGGGCTTACCTGCAAGGGCATATAGAGGACTGTACCGACGGCAGGGGCAAGGATTACCTTTCACAGACGTTAGAGGAATTGAACCGGATGCTGGGCAAACAAAATACACAGGAATCCGTAGCGTGGCTTACGCGGCTGATAGGCGCTTTGGAGCTGCCTTACCCGGTGCAAAAAGGGCGGCAGGATGTGGAGGTCTTGGCGTCGTCTGTCAACGCGGAGCGCCTTGGCAACTTTCCGGTGAAAGTGACAAAGGATGCGCTCCTTGCCATGTACCGTCAGATTGTAAGAGAACCCCACGAATGAGGTGACGAGATGTCAATCATCACAAAGCTGCGCAACCGTGTGGAAAAGAGAATTGCATATGTGCTCTTTCGCACCTTCCTTTTGCAGGATAAAAAACTCGTCCTGTTTGAGTCTTACAATGGGGAGGACAACAGCTATAGCTGTAACCCGAAAGCCTTATATGAACGGATGCAGATAGCGCCGGAATATGAGGAATACCGTTTTGTCTGGTCGGTGCAAAATCCGCAAAAATTTGCCTTTTTGAAGGAAAAACCCAGGACAAGCGTGGTAAAGAAGGGCAGCTATGGATACCTGAAAGCATGTGCCAGGGCTTCCTTCCTGTTTACTAATACCGGGCTGCCAAGCTATATCTGGCCGGGCAGGCGGCAGAAATTAGTGTACCTGTGGCATGGCAAGCCCCTAAAATGCATCGGCTGCGGCATCAAAGGGGCTGGCGATGGGAAACGTTCCAAGGCAAAGATCGACAGGGATTACAAAAGCTCCGGCAGGCGGCTTTCTTTCCTCTTATCCCCCGCCCCCGCGTTTTCGGACGTTATGGGCGACGCCTATGCCCTTAGCGATAAGAAGCGGCAACGTGCGCTGCTTTTGTGCGGCTATCCCCGCAACGATTTCCTGTTTTGCTATACGAAAGAGGACGTTGCGCGCGTGAAAGCGAAGCTGTCCATCCCCGAAGGCAAAAAGGTCATCCTCTATGCGCCGACCTGGCGCCCCTACCATTGGCTGGGCGGGAATCATTTTAAGCATACAGGGGGGCTTGACTATGGCTTGCTGCAAAAGGAGTTGGGGGAAGGCTTCGTGTTGCTGAACCGCCTGCACCATATGGAAGGTGGGAGCGTCTGTTATGACGATTACCCAGGTTTCCTATATGATGTGACAAACTACCCGGAGGTCAATGACCTTTATATTATCAGCGATCTGATGATATCGGATTATTCGGGGACGATTTTTGATTATGCCAACCTGAGACGGCCAATGGTATTATATATGTATGACAGGGAACAATATATAGAGCATGCCAATGGGCTGAACTTTCCTCTGGAAACGCTCCCGGGCAGGATTGTGGAGCGCCAGGAGGAACTGGCAGGGGCCGTCTTAGAAGAGCTGGAAAGTTTTACTTATGATGGAAAGTACCGGAAGTTTAATGAGACGTTCAATTGCCTTGAGGGCCCTGACTCTGCCGGGAAGCTGCTTTTGGCAGTCATCGGGGAAGGGGATAAAAAATCCTGAAAAATTGAGTTTTCTGCAAGGAAATGGGAAAAATTGGCATTATCTCTATGTGCTTTGCAGGTTTTCTTGCAAATATGTGTCTGGAATGGTATAATACGCTGGAATTTAACTTTTAGCAATGAAAACAAAGGAGGAGCGCTGTGTACACCTTTCTATATGATTTTAATCGTTCAGCAGATGAAAGATTATATCATCAATACTTACCTAGCGGCGAAGGGCTGATCGAGCGCCAGCTTAGGATATTGCAGGAAGAAGGAATATCTGAGGTTAAGGTAGCCGGCAATGAAGGGCTGTTTTTGTACTGCCAGGGGCTGGCAGGCAGCCGGAAAGATTTGCGCAGGTTATCATTTGAATATATAGGGACAGAGATTAAGGAAGATATGGTTTCAGATGCGGAAGGGACGTATCTGTTTTTGGCGTATAACCTTTTTTATGCGCGGGAAGATTTCAAGGATTTCCTGGCGGCGCCTGCGAGGTATGCCGTCGCAGCTTTTCCCAGGCAGGACAAAAGCCAGGAACTGGCGGCCCGTATCGATATGGACTGGGTGGTAGAGCTTGGGGACGGCTTAGAGGGGCTTGACACCTGCGGCGTATTTCCCATGGTTAAGATCAATCCCAATCAGCCGGAGGAGGAGCCTAATCCCGTCAAGCCTGCGTGGGACTGCCAGTCGAACCAAAGTTTCCTCCGTGGGTTTATCAGCTCCCTTGCTAAGGATATCAAGGGGATCTTGTGGTTTGATGAGGGCAAAGGAATCCGGCAGGTCCGGGATGGAGAAGTTGACGGGGAGTATGCGCTTAGCATTGAAAAAGCGGATTACCTTAGCCGCAAGGTTATTTCCGGGCAGGGATATGTTGTATATGTAAAGGATATCTTAGAGCAGGGCCATGCTGGCAATTTGCTGCTGGTCTGCGATAAGCTGGCGGGGAAGACGCCTTTGAGGGAATTGCTGCGGATGCAGGAGATTGTTTATAAAGAGTATGAGGTCTTGGATAACAGGACGTATGAGCAGTCCCTAGCGGAATTGAAACAGGTCTTGCAGCAAGGACAGACGGATTTGATGCTTGTGGCAGGTGGGAACGAGACGTTAAGGCTTGCCCAGGAGGCAAGGGAGCAGCTTCATGAAGGGCAGAAGGGACGTGCGGACATCGAGCTTGCGGCAGCGCCCGCTGAATATGGCGACTGGAGCTTCTGTGCGGCTGAATATTGGGTTTTAGACGGCAATTTCGTGCGTGCGCATTTTCGGGAGGAGGAAGACAAGGCGGGGATTTACCTCTTGATGTTCCGTGCCTTGTGCGCCCTTTTGTGCGACATGCTCACAGAAAAGGAACAGGTAATGGCAAGGCAGGCGTTTAGCGAACTTGCCAAGGCGCGCGCCAAATTCTTTACCGGCGTCGGGGAAGGGCTTACGATCGCGCTGCGTGAGAATTATACATTAAATTATTTTCGTAAATTTTACCATAACGGGCTGGAGGAAATCCCGGGAATTGTTGGACAGGCAATCGGCGTACCCGCACAGGAAGTGGCGGCTGTGGCGATTCCCTTTTTCGTTCAAAAAATGTATCGGCATGTGCATGTCCCATTGATTGAAGGAAGCAGTATGCACAAGCGGATTAATACATTGGAGCTGCACACCAAATTTGTTTTGGAGGGGGATTTTGAAGGAAGCCTTAAGGCATGGTCGCAGGATTTGGCGAACCGCAGGATTTCTTTTGGGAATAAATCGTACGCTTCTTACAGGGAACAGGTGATGAGGCAAATCCGCAAAGAGGATATTTCCTGGAAGGGGCTGCTGATTGGTGCGGATGATTTAGAGGATGCGGTAACGCAGGTTTTATCTTACAGTAACCGCAAATTAAAGCCGCAGTGGAAGTTCCTGGAGCCTGCGACGGAAGAAGAACAGAGGAGGGCTGAGGAGGAAGCGGAGGCGGAGCGCATCGCAAAGATTAAGGATATGCCTCTCAAGAAACGCATATTCCGTTCTTTGAACCAGTTAGGCTTTTTCCGTGAGCTTAACAATTTCCGTAAAAAGCTGTGGTTTATCCTGTACCAGGTGATTTATCCGGTGCAGACAAAATGGGTGGTTTTTGAGTCGTATGGCGGCACGAATAATTATGGGTGCAATACCCGGGCGATTTATGAGTCCATGTTGGAGGACCCGGACTATTTTGATTATAAATTTATCTGGGCGTTCATTAACCCCAGGCTGTTCCCACAGGTAAAGCAGAACCCGCGCACGGTGGTCGTAAGGCGGGGGACCAGGCGTTACATTAAGTTTTGCGCCCGTGCGAAATATATATTTACCAATACCGGAATGCCCAAATATATCAAGCCTAACAAGGCGCAGAAGATGGTATATACCTGGCATGGGAAGCCGTTAAAAAGGATTGGCTGTTCTTTCCGTGGGGAATCGGAAGGCAAGCGCAGCAAGCGGGAACTGATGAGGGACTATACGGCGTCTGGAAAGCGTCTGTCCATCCTGACTTCACCGTCCCCAGCTTTCACGCCGATTATGGCGGACGCTTATAACTTAAGCCCTAAGAAGCGGGAGACGGCGATGGTGGAGACTGGTTATCCCAGGAATGATTTCCTGTTCCGCTACACTAAGGAAGACGTTTTGCGGATTAAGATGGACTTGGGCATCCCGTTTGACAAGAAGGTCGTCCTCTATGCGCCGACTTGGCGCCCGTACCGCTGGTTGGGCGGCAAGAATTTTGAGCATGTGCCGTCGCTTGATTTGGACAAGCTGCATGAACAGTTGGGGGACGATTATGTGTTTTTAAGCCGCCTGCATCATTTAGAGCGCGGCTCCATGCGCTTTGACAAGCATCCGGGGTTCGTGTACGACGTTTCCATGGTGCAGGACGTCAATGAGCTTTATATTATCAGTGATTTGTTAGTGTCCGACTACTCTGGCACAGTTTTTGACTTTGCGAACCTGTGCCGCCCGATTGTATTTTTTATGTATGACATGGAAGAATATGTGGGCGGCGCCAATGGGCTGAATTTTGATTTGGATTTCCTCCCGGGGCCGATTGTAAAGACGCAGGAAGATATGGTACAGGCAGTCAAAGACCAGCTTGCGCATTTTGTATATGATGAAAAGTACCAAAAGTTCAATGAGACCTGCAATTGCCTGGACGGCGCGGACTGCGCTTACCGGACGTCCCATCAGATTGTGGAGGTGAACCCACCTGAAACGAAGAAGCAAAGGCGGCTCATAAACTGCAAGATTTTTGCCAGGAATACGAAGCTTGTTCTGCGGGGGTTTTTCCAGAAGCTGCCGTTTGTTAAGGATGATAATACGAGGAAGATTGAATCTTTCCGCAATAAATATAAAGGGCGGCGGTGCTTCCTCATAGGCAATGGGCCAAGCCTGCGGCTTTCTGACTTGAATATGCTCAAAGATGAAATCTGTTTTGGCTGCAATATGATTTATAAGGTGTTTGAGCGCACGGACTGGCGGCCAACCTTCCTGTGCGCGTCTGACAGGGTGGTGGCGCAGGCGGCTGCGGAGCAGCTCCAAGCCAACCCGGAATGTACCTTGTGGGTGTCTAGGACCGCATATGACTTGATGAAGTATAAAGGGGAAGACGTAATCTATGTCAGCAACCTGCGCAAGGAGAAATTCTATGTGCACGGGGATATGGCGGAATATTATGTGCCGTCAATTGCCACGGTCATGACGTTCATGGTAGAGCTTGCCATGTATATGGGGTTTTCAGAAATTTACCTTCTGGGCGTGGATTTTACAATCGGCAGGGGCAAGAACGACCATTTTATGAACAGTTACCGCGATAAGGAAATGACGAAGTTAGAGCACATAAAGATGCGTAACATGTTCAAGGGGGAGGATATTGGCGTGCATGAAGCGCAGGTCCGCTTTGAGGGGCGCGCGCTCTATGCCTACGAGCAGTTAGAGGAATATGCAACGAAGCATGGATACCATATATATAACGCTACCAGGGGCGGCATGCTGGAGGTCTTTGCGCGTGCGGATTTAGACGAGGTAGTGGGAAATAAAAAATAAAATAACCAGGGAAATGGGAACAGGAAAAGGAGAAGAAGATGAAAAACAAGCAACCATATGTTATTGCAGAAGCAGGGTGTAACCACAAAGGAGAGATGGAGATAGCAAAAGAACTGATTAATGTAGCGGCAATGTTCTGCCATGCAGACGCGATTAAGTTCCAGAAACGCTGCCCCAAAGAGCTGTTGACCGAGGAGCAGTATAACGCGCCGCACCCCAACCCGGCAAATTCTTACGGTGACACATACGGGGCGCACAGGGAGTTTTTAGAGTTTACGGTCGACCAGCATGCGCAGCTCAAGGAGTGGTGCGAGGAGGCAGGCATCACCTATTCCACGTCCGTATGGGATATGACGTCCGCACAGGAGATTGCGGGGTTAAAGCCGGAATTTATCAAGATACCTTCCGCCTGCAACAACCATTTTGAGATGCTCCAGTGGCTTTGCGACAATTACAAGGGAGAAATCCAGCTCTCCTTCGGCATGACGACCCATGAGGAGGAAGAGGAGATTATAAAGTTATTCGAGAAAAATGGCAGGAACAAAGACCTGGTGATTTTTAACTGCACTTCCGGTTACCCGGTCCCCTTTGAGGACGTCTGCCTCTTAGAGATTAAGCGTATGCAGGAAAGTTATGCGCAGCGCGTGAAGAAGATTGGCTTTTCCGGGCACCATCTGGGAATTGCCGTGGACGTTGCGGCTTATACATTGGGCGCAGAGGTGATTGAGCGCCATTATACGCTGGACCGTACCTGGAAGGGCACAGACCATGCGGCGTCCTTAGAGCCGGACGGCATCCGTAAGCTTGTAAGGAACTTAAAGGCAGTGCAGAAAGCATTGACATACAAAGAGCAGGAAATCCTGCCAATCGAACAGGTGCAGAGGGATAAACTGAAATACCGCAAGAAATAAAGGAAGGGTCTTGATATCATGAATGTAGCGTTTATACCGGTAAGGGGCGGGAGCAAATCCATCCCGCTTAAGAACATCAAGCCGATCTGTGGCAAGCCGTTAGTGTACTGGGTGGTAAAGGCGGCGTGCCAGTGCAGCCATATTGATAAGGTTTACATTGCCACGGACAGCGACAAGATTAAAGACGCCGTGGAGCAAATGGGGTTTGCAAAGGCGCAGGTCATTGGCAGGAGCGCGGAATCCGCCACAGACACGGCGTCAACGGAATTTGCAATGCTGGAATTTGCCAAAGGTTATGAGTTTGACAATATCGTGCTCATCCAGGCGACCTCCCCGCTGCTTACCAGCGATGACTTAGAGCGGGGGTTTGAGGTTTTTGGGCAGGAGGGGACGGACAGCGTCCTTTCGGTAGTGCCGCAGAAGCGTTTTTACTGGGAATATGACGAGGTGGGCAACGCTGCGCCTATCAACTATGACGTGTATGCAAGGCCCAGGAGGCAGGAATTTGCCGGCTGCCTGACGGAAAACGGGGCGTTCTATATCACAAGCAGGGAGGGGCTGCTTGCGAGCAGCAACCGCGTGTCCGGCAGGATAAAAGCAGTGGAAATGTGTGAGGATTCGTTCTTTGAGATTGATGAGCCAAGCGATTGGGTGATTATCGAAGGGCTGATGAAGAAAAATGGCATTGCCGCTGACGACCGGGACGAGACATTAAAAAACATTAAAATGGTCCTCACGGACTGTGACGGCTGCCTGACGGACGCAGGCATGTATTATTCGGAACACGGGGATGAGCTTAAAAAGTTCAATACCAGGGACGGCATGGGCTTCAAGCTGCTTCGGCAAAACGGCATACTTACCGGCATTATTACAAGTGAAAATGTGCAGCTTGTATCACGCCGTGCCGATAAGCTGCAATTGGACGTCTTAAAAATGGGCGCAGCGGACAAGCTTGCGGTTGTAAAGGAGCTGTGCGGGCAGTATCAGATAGGGATAGGACAGGTGGCATATGTGGGGGACGATATCAATGACCTTGAGGTGGTAACGCATGTAGGCTTTGGATGCAGCGTTGCCAGCGGTATGGAATGCGTCAAAGATAAGGCTGCCTATGTCACCGAGGCGAAAGGCGGCGAGGGGGCAATCCGGGAAGTTGCGGAGCTTATCCTCCGTGCGCAGGGTAAAATCATGTAGGAAAACCATATTAGGAAGGGTATATTAGGAAGGGATCAATGCTGAAAGGATAGGTGAGTGGTTTATGAAGAGGGTTTTGTGCGGGCTGCTGGCGCTGGCGGTTATGTTGGCTTCCGTGCAGATCGGGACGCTGCCTGCGGAGGCGGCGTCCAAAGAGATGGTAATCTACGACCTTTTTCTGGGAGTAGAAGCAGGTTCAAAAGTTGCGGACCAGGAGGAGGAGCCTGGCAAAGGCGGGGACAGCGTGATAGTGGAATCCCAGGGCGAATACCTGCTGATGGATATGGGCTATTATGAACAGGCTCAAAAATATGTCATCCCATTTATCAGGAAGCACAATATCAAGGAGCTGAGCCTTTATATCAGCCATATGCATATCGACCATTATGCGGGCAAGCCGACGGACATGACGGCAGGCATTGACGCCATAGCGGCTATTCCAGGCATTAAAATCAAAAACCTTTACCTGCCGGATGCATCCATCGGCATGACAGATCCGAAATATTCAGGGAAATATGACAGGTTAATAGAAGCATATAACAGTTATGACAATACGACGGGGCAGGTTGTCCGTCTGAAAAAAGGCAGCACGTTTACCATTGGCAGCGCTTCGGCAGAAGTTATCGGACCGGTGGACATTACGAGGAAGATGTCGCATAACAACTTGTCTTTGGTGACGATGATTACCTGCGGCAGGACGCGTTACCTAACGGCAGGGGACTGCATGAATACGCAGGAAGAACTTTTGATCAAAACATATGAAGGGACCAATAAACTGCGCGCCGATATCATGAAGATGTCACACCATGGGACGCCGAAGTCCAACACGGATGCGTTTATTAATCAGGTAAGGCCCCAGTATGCGTTTGCGCAAAACAGCGGCTATGCCGGCATGCTCACAGGCAATACGTATAATTGGCGTATTATGTATCGCGGATGGAGCGCTGTTAATGAATACGGCGCGGCTTACCTGACGGCGAACGAGCAGAAGGACCTTATCATTAAAGTCAGCAATGACGTGATTAGCCTGTATAAGGGGACGGCTTCCTTTTCGAACAAGCTGTCCGGCTGGGTGAGCTTACAGGGCGGCACCGGCTTTAGGGACGATACGATCGTGAAATATTATATCCAGAATGGCAGGCTTGCCAAAGGGGTGAAGACGATTGGCGGCAAAAAATATTATTTTGATACCTGCATGGTGCGGGGAAGGTATTCCGCCAAGTCAAAGAAATGGAACCCTTTGGTAGGGTACGGCAGCAGCTACCGCTATTTCAACACTTCCACGGGCGCTATGTCAGTCGGCCTCCAGACGGTCAAAGGCAGTAAGTACTATTACGATAAAAACGGGCTGCGGATTATGGGCAAGGGCGCATGTACCATTAAGAAGATTAAAGGCAATTACTATGGCCTGAGCAAATCCGGCGTGATTGCCCGTAAATGCTGGCGTAAGTTTTCGAGGAATAAGTACCGTTATTTTAATAAATATGGGAAAATGCTCACCGGATGGCACAAATTAGGCAAGGACAGATATTATTTTGACAAGAAGGGTTATCGGACAGATAATAAAATAAAAAAGATTGGTAAGTATAAATATTACTTTACTGCCAGCGGGAAAATGGTTTCCAAACAGATGTACAATATTGGAAAGCACCGTTATTATTTTGATAAGAAAGGACATATGGCTGTGAAAAAGCACGTGACTTATCAAGGCGTAAAATATTATTTTGGCAAGAATGGGAGAATGGTACAAGGAAAATGATAGATCAGATTAAGAAAACATTGGTGAACGCCGCGCCTTATGGCTTGATAGAGAAACGCCGCAGGAAGCAAAGGGAGCTAGAGCAGGAACAGAAGCGACTGGAGAAAGAGCGGCTTGCCGAAGAGAAAAAGCAGCAGAAGGAAGAGGAAAAAAAGCATAAATTCCTGGCAACAGGGACTTCGCCCAGATGGGGGAGGTTCTATGCGGATTACCATGAAAAAGAAGCGATAGAAGAAAAGTGGGTCTTGTATGAGTCGTCTGCCGGGATTGGCATGACCTGTAACCCCTATGCCATTTTCAAGGCTTTTTCCGGGCAGGCGGAGTTCACGGAATATGTCCATATCTGGGCGATACAGGATGTTGAGGAAATAGAGCTTCTTGAAGAAGAGTTCCGTGCGTATGGGAATGTGTTTTTTATCCGTTACCACAGCAGGGCATATGCCTATTTCCTTGCAAAAGCGAAGTACCTGATTAATAATACCTCCTTTTCGGATGCATTTTCCAAAAGGGAGGGCCAAGTGTTTGTGAATACCTGGCACAGCATTACGGTTAAAACGCTGGGGTACGATACGCCGGATGGGAACCGTGTCGTAGGCAATATGGTGCGTAACCTCTTAATGTCTGATTATGTGGTTTCACCGAATGAGTTTATGACGGGGATTTTTGAGAATTCATTCCGGTTGGCGAATATTTTTGAGGGCAGGTATATCCAGGAAGGGTATCCGAGGAATGACCTCGTGGTGCATACGCAGCGGGAATATGTTTTCCGCAAGTTAATTGCACGCGGCGCCAAAGTTGACGTGAATAAGAAGATTATCCTCTACGCCCCTACCTGGACGGGGAATTCAGCGGCGGAGCCTGTCATCGATATGGATAAGTATACGGGACTGTATGATTACCTTATGGGGCATATCAATACAGAAGAGTACCAGGTTTTGGTAAAGCCGCACCCGGTGGTGTTCAAAAATTTAAGCTCAGAAGCGAAGAACAGCGGGCGTTATATTTCCTACAGCGTGGATACCAATGAATTGCTGTCGGCGGTCGATATCCTAATTACAGATTATTCCAGCATTTATTTTGATTACCTGCTCACAGACAGGCCGATTCTTTTTTACATGCCGGATTATAAGTCCTATGAATCAGCAAGGGGCATCTACTTTAAGCCGGATGAGCTGCCGGGGCTGTGTGCGAAGGAATTGCCGGAGCTTGCGGAACAAATCAATCAGATTGGGCTTTATGCAAAGCAATATGGGCAAGCGCGCAGCCAGACCAGGGAATGGGCGTGCCGCTATGACGACGGGCATGTGTCAGAGAAGGTGATAGATATCGTTTTTGGCGGCAGGCAGGGCTATACGCTCTTGGAAACGGCTAAGACAGGGAAAAAGAAGATTCTTATGTATGCCGGGGCATTTTTGATGAATGGTATGACAAGCGCGGTCTTAAACCTGCTCCATAACATGGATTATGGCAAGTATGACGTTACCGTATATGCAACATCGCTTAAAACAGAGATGCAGGAGTATAATTTTGACCGCCTCCCCAAGGAGATACGGGTGTTGCTAAGGTGCGGCGCGATGCCCCTGACCGAGGAAAACAGGCGCATTTATGAGGACACTACGCGTAATGGGTTTGCCATAGAGCCTGAGGATATGCCGATGCAGGATTATCTTATGGGGCGTGAATACGTGCGCTGCTTTGGTGGCAGCAGGTTTGATTATGTGATAGACTTCTCGGGTTATGCGCCATATTTTATCTGCCTTACCGCCAAGCAGCTCCCGCAGGCAAAGAAATTGATTTGGCAGCACAGTGACTTGAAAGAAGAGTTCATGAATGTGGAAAAGCGCAAATTAAATGGCACTGCCACAACGCTCGAGGGGTTATTGTCCGTATATCCGTACTGTGATAAGATAGTCTCTGCAAGCCAGATGGTGTGTGAAGTGAACCGGAAGAAACTTGGCAGCAAAGAGACGGCAGGCAAATTCACATACAGCACGAACCTCATGGACGCGAAGCGGACGGGAGAGCTTTTGCAGGATGCAGGAAACTGCCAGATGGACGGCAGGGATTATATCAGGATTATCAATGACGCCAGGGGCAACGGGACCATGGATGTGACATTGATTCCCTTCCCCTTACAGGAAGAGGGGTGCGTCAAGTTTGTGACCATGGGGCGCTGTATGCCGGAGAAAAACCATCGCAGCCTGATTTTGGCGCTGAAGCGCCTGCTGGACGAAGGGGTTCCCTGCCGGCTGTATATCATCGGGGATGGCCATATGCGGGAGGACTTAGAAGAGCTGGCTAAACGGCTGGGCATTGGGGATAGGGTGCTGATTACCGGGTTTGTGACGAATCCTTTTGCCGTCCTCAAAGAATGTGATTGCTTTGTATTTCCGTCTTCCTATGAGGCGCAGGGGCTTGCCGTGTTAGAGGCAAGGATTGTCAACCTGCCGATTGTGGTGAGCAATTACCCGGCGGTCAAATCCGTGATGCTTGAAGATAAGCAGTACATCATGGAGGGGACGGACGAAAATACAGTTTATGAGGGCATGCGTGCATACCTGGATGGCAAAGTCCCGAGCGACTACCATTTTGACGTGGAAGAATACAACCGTAAGGCATATCAGGAATTTTTGCATGTACTAGGGTAAAGCGGCAGATAATAGATAGGGATAATAGATAAAAGGAGGCCAAAATGAGCACAGTATATTTAAGCATGAGCACGGACATCATCCATGGCGGGCACATGAATATTATTGAGAAAGCGGCAAAGCTGGGGGAATTAACGGTCGGGGTACTGACGGATGACGTGGTTGCCAGTTATAAGCGTTTCCCCTTGCTTGCGTATGAAGAGCGCGTAAAAATTATCCAGGGGATTAGGGGCGTTTCCAAAGTGGTCCCACAGGATACCCTGAGCTATAAGAAGAACTTAGAGGAACTCAAGCCGGACTACCTGGTGCATGGCGACAACTGGAAGGAAGGCTTCCAAAGCTCTGTCCGCGCAGAGGCGATTGAGGTCCTTGCTTCCTATGGGGGAATCCTCAAAGAGTTCCCCTATTCCTCGGACGCGCAGTACCAGAGGCTGGAGGACGCCTCCAGGGACAGGCTGTCCATCCCGGACGTCAGGAGGAGCAGGCTTAAGAAGCTTTTGAGCATGAAAACAACGGTCAACGCGATTGAGGCGCACAGCGGCCTGACAGGGATTATTGCGGAGAAGACGCAGGTGTTAGAGGATGGAAAGGCATATCAGTTTGACGCTATGTGGGTGTCCAGCCTGTGTGATTCCACTTCCAGGGGCAAGCCGGACATTGAGCTTGTGGATATGACGTCGAGGCTTAGGACGATTGAAGAGATTATGGAGGTGACGACAAAGCCAATTATCTTTGACGGCGATACCGGCGGGTTAATTGAGCATTTTGTTTATAATATTAAGACGTTAGAGCGTATCGGTGTGTCGGCATGCATTATTGAGGATAAGACAGGCTTAAAGAAGAATTCCCTGTTTGGCAATGAGGTTGTGCAGACCCAGGATACGATTGAGCATTTCTGTGAGAAAATCCGCGCGGGCAAGAAGGTATTGAAGACCAGCGATTTTATGCTGATTGCGCGGATTGAGAGCCTGATTTTAGAGCAGGGGATGGATGACGCCCTAAAGCGCGCTTTCGCTTATGTGGAGGCAGGGGCGGATGGCGTCATGATCCATTCCAGGCTGAAAGACCCGGCAGAAATTTTTGAGTTCTGTGAGAAATTCAGGGCGCAAGACACAAAGACCCCCATTGTCGTGGTGCCGACCTCCTTTAACGGCGTCACGGAAGCGGAGTGGGCAGAAAAAAAGGTCAATATTGTCATTTACGCGAACCAGCTTACCAGAAGCGCATTCCCGGCAATGCAGAATGTGGCGGAGACTATTTTGAAGAATCATAGGGCGAAGGAGGCGGATGATATGTGTATGTCGTTTAAGGAGAGTATCACATTGATTCCGGAAGAGTAAAAAATAGCATGAGCATATTAAAGCTGAAACCGAGCTGCAAGGACAACCTTTGGGGCGGCAGCAGGCTGAAAGAGGAGTATGGCAAGGAGTTTGACGGGGAGGTCCTTGCGGAGACGTGGGAACTTTCCTGCCACCCGGACGGGTATTCCACAATTGCCAATGGCGAATTCGCAGGTAAAACTTTGAAGCAGTATATTGACGAGACGGGCAAGGAGGTTCTGGGCGCAAACTGCCGGAAATTCAAAGATTTCCCCATCTTAGTTAAGTTTATTGACGCAAAGGAAAATATTTCCATACAGGTCCATCCGGACAACCATTATGCCCTCAAGAATGAAGGGCAGTCCGGCAAAACGGAGGTGTGGTATGTGATGGATGCGGGGGAGGACGCCTTTTTGTATTATGGGTTTAACCGTGAAATTACAGAAGGGGAATTTATCAAGCGTATCCGCGAAGATTCCCTGGTGCCGGTCCTCAATGCGGTGCGCGTCCGCAAGGGCGACGTGCTCTTTATTGAGCCGGGCACCATCCATGCGATTGGCAAGGACGTCATTGTAGCGGAGATTCAGCAGAATTCTAATGTGACTTACCGTGTCTATGATTATGGAAGGATCGGCAAAGACGGTAAAAAACGGGAGCTGCATATTGATAAGGCAATCGCGGTCACTAATTTCCTGCCCAGCGTCAAGGACAACAGAAGTTACCCGCATGTGGCGAAGTGCGTGTATTTTACGATAGACAAATTGAACCTGGACGGTGCGGTTATGAAGAAAATGGAAGGGTACGTGTCCACAGATACATTTGTCAACATCCTGGTATTGGATGGGAAAGGGATTATTTCGGACCATAAGCAGGCTGTTGAATTTAAGAAAGGCGACAGTTTTTTCATTCCGGCAGGGACCGGCAGCTATACGGTGGAAGGCTGTTGCGACGCTCTGGTTATAACGATTCCTGAATAAGGTATGTGGTATGTGCTTTTGTGCACATAGTTTTTGCTAAGGAGGAAGATGTACGATGAAGAGGGCACTGAAAGCAGCGGCTTTTCTGCTAATAGGCGTGGTTCTCATTGGTTATGTATCACAGGTGTTGGTTGGAAAATGGACGTGGGCAAATAAAGAGACTTACACTACCAAAGAATTTTATGCATTGGAAGATAACAGCATAGAGGTATTCGTGGTTGGCAGCAGCCAGGTAGTGACGGGGATTTCTTCAATGACGATGTACGAGGACAATGGAATATCCGCTTTTGGGCTGGGCATGGGCAGCGCCCCATTGATGGGGAATTACTACTGGATTAAGGAATGCAAAAAGACGCAGGATATTTCCACGGTTGTCATTGAAGCCAGCATGCTCTATGAGCCGACCAGGAAATTTCTCTATCGCAGGGCGTTAGACCCAATGAAAATGTCGCTGAATAAACTGGAAGCAGTGCAGACGCTGAGCCAGGAAGGGCAGAGCGAAGGCTTTTTGAGTTATGTGTTTCCATTTATAAAATATCATGGAAGGTGGAAGGAGCTTACAAAGGAGGATTTTGTGTACCGCAAAGAAGACACCCTGGTTTACAGGGGGAATGTCATGAAGTCCTCGGTAAAGCCAGTGCCTTTTAAAAGCATCATCATCGATAACGACAAGGTGAAGGATGTGAGCATGGATGAGGAGCAGCTTAGATATTTCGAGAAAATTGTCTCCTATTGTGAGGAAAACGGCATCAATGTCGTCCTGGTTAAGGTGCCGAAAAATTCCTGGAGCAGGTCAAAGTCGCTGGGAGTAAAGAAATTGGCGAGAGAGCATGGCCTGCCGTTTTTGGACTTCAATGAAAGCAGCTTAATGAAAGAGATTGGGTTTAACCCGCTGCGGGATATGCGGGACGCGGACCATCCCAATTTAAGAGGCGCAGAGAAAGTCAGCGCTTACCTTGGGGATTATCTGAAAGAAAATTATGATTTGAAGGATTACCGTGAGGAAAGCTATAACCCGGTAGACATGGATTTGTATTATGAGGATAGGGAGGACTGTTACCTCAAGATGTCCACAGGGATCAGGGAATACTTAGAAAACCTGGATAACGACAGGTACGGCGTCATAATCCAGATGACGGACGACATCTCAGCAGACTGGAACGAAGTCTTCCAGAAAAGGTATGAAGCCTTAGGCTTACAGACGGATATCAGCCAATTGGGCGGGAAGAATTACGTGGCGGTCTTAGAGCATGGGAAGTGCGTATACGAAGAGGCTGCGGTCCAGGGGCTGAGTTACGAGGGCGTTTTTTCTAACGGCACGCCGTATGCCGCCTGGGGCGATATCAGGTATAAAGAAGAGGATGTTAAGATGCAGATAGGCCGTGATGAGAGATTTTTTGATAAGAAGGGAATGAATATCCTGGTATATGAAATTGGAAAAGACAGGATATTGAATGAAGCGGTTATCCGCAAACAGCCGGATGGGGTTGGCCTGGAATTGAAGATGGTTTATCGGTACGAATAAGAAGAGGATAGGAGATTGATGTTATGACGTTTATCTCAGGAGAATTTTACCTGTTATTATTAGTTGTTGTGGCTGCATATTTTTTATTTCCCTTAAAATACCGCTGGCTGGTCCTGCTTTTAGGGAGCCTTGCGTTCTATGTGTCCCAGGGGGTTGAGATGCTCCCGATGCTGCTTGGGGCAGCGTTGGCAGGCTGGCTGGCAGGGCTTGGCATTGGCAGCGTTTATAAGGATGGGGAGGCTAATGCACAGCAGGCGAAGAGGAAAGCCAAGCTGGTAAGCGGTATCGGGATTGTGCTCTTAGTAGCGGTCCTGGCGCTTGTGAAGTGTACGCGCTATATGCCGCAGGACATGGCGGCAAAGATTATTGTGCCGCTGGGGATTTCTTATTATACATTTTCAATTATTTCATATTTAGTTGATGTTTACCGCAGAAAATACGAGCCGGAAGCCAATGCGCTGAAATTCCTGCTCTTTGTAGCGTTCTTCCCCAAAATACTGCAAGGGCCGATTGCGCGCTATGACAAATTGGCGAAGCAATTGTACGAGGGGAGCCGTTTTGATTGGCAGAGATGCTGTTTTGGCGTACAGTTGATTTTGTGGGGCCTGATTAAGAAGCTTGTGATTGCGGACAGGCTTGCCATGTTTACGAGGACGGTGTTCGGGGATATCCCGGCGATGTCTGGCAGCATGTTAATGGTGGCGGCTATTTTTGCGACGGTAGAGCTTTATTGTGATTTTTCGGGCTGCATGGATATGGCAGGAGGGATGTCACAGATTTTTGGCATTGAGTTAGAGCCAAACTTTAAGCGTCCGTTCTTTTCTAAGAGCGCGGCGGAATTCTGGAGAAGATGGCATATAACGCTGGGCGCCTGGTTTAAGGACTATGTGTATATGCCGGTTGTGACTTCCCCGCGGATGGCAAAGATTTTACAGTGGACGAAAAAGAGGTTTGGCGCGCGGGCAGGCAAGTCAATGATGGCGGTCATCCCGCTGGCAATTGTGTGGGTCCTTACCGGCGTCTGGCATGGCACAGGATGGGCCTATGTCGTGTGGGGGCTTTACTGGGGCGCAATGATTATCGCGTCGCAGGTCTGGGCGCCTGAGATTAAGAAATTAACGAAATTCCTCCACATTGACACAGAGACGGAGAGTTTTCAGATTTTTCGTATGGTGCGCACATTCGGGCTGTTTTGCATCGGCAGGATTATCACGATTCCCAATGACCTTCATATGACGGTCTTGGTTTTCCGCAAATTTTTACTGGAATTCAATCCATGGGAGCTTGTGGACGAGACGCTCTATACATATGGCTTGGACGAGAAAGATATGTTTTTGCTGGTATGTATGTTCGTCGTGTTGTGGGCAGTTAGCATGCTGCAGGAAAAAGGAGGTCTTCGCACCCGGGTTGCCGGATATAACATGGCATTCCGCTGGGCGGTTTATTATATAGCGATTATTGCGCTGTTTATATTTGGCATTTATGGGCCCGGTTACGACGCCTCGAACTTTGTATATGCAGGATTTTAAAGAAGGAGATTAGAGAAGGAGAATAGGATTATGGAAGAAAAAATTTATGAATTGTTATCGGAAGAATTTCCAGAAATTGATTTTAAGGAGTCGGATACTTTAGTGGATGACGGCATCCTCGATTCCCTGACGATTACAGGCATTATTGCAAGCCTGACGATGGAATTCGGGATTACGATCCCTTATGAGGAGATTATCGAGGAGAATTTTAACTCCATAGCCGGGCTGGCGAAGATGGTTGAGAAGCTTTCAAATTAGCAGTCAGGAGGGCAAAATGTATAAGACGATTGTGGAAGCAGTGCTTGCGCATGGGAGGGAACCTGGGCTTGCGGATAAGGCGGCGGTTGGCTTTAAGGGCGTGAGGGTTACTTATGCGCAGCTTTGTGAGCAGATGAAGGCTGCAGCACATAAACTGCAGACGGAGTATGGCGTCGGCCGTGGCGATATCGTGATGCTGACGGCAATGTCTAAGCCGGAGTATGTAGTCCTTCTGCTGGGTGCGCAGTACCTTGGGGCGGTTACCGTGCCTCTGGATAAGAAGTCAAAGGAAAAGAATATTTTAGATGTGTATCAGTTCATAGGTCCCAAGCTGCTGCTGACAGACAGCAAGGTTGAGGGAGTAAATAAGGCGTCCTTGAAAAAATTTTATCAGGATGTCTTAGGGCAGGCTGAAAATGGCATTGGGCCTGAGATAGAATATACCCTGCCAAAACAGGAGGACGTGGCGGAGATGTTGTTCACAACCGGAACGACCGGCACGCCCAAGGGAGCGATGCTGACCTACAAAACGCTCTATGCGAGCACGCACAACACCTGGAACGGGGTAGGCATGGAGACTTCTGACGTTGTGTTAATCCCCCTGCCGCTGAACCACTCCGTCGGCATGCGCGTGCTGCGGACCGCGCTGTATGTAGGGGCGACGGTTGTAATCCAAAATGGGTTTACTTTTGCCAAAGAGCTGGAACGCAATATCACAGATTTCGCATGTACGGCGCTTGTCAGCGTGCCGGCTTCTATCGACCTGATTATGCGCCAGATGCAGGGGCAGTTCGCCGAGATCCTTGGCAGGCTGCGTTATATTGAGTTTGGGGCTGGGTCTTTAAGTTATGATATGAAGAAGAAGCTGACAGCGCTTTTGCCAGATACCACAATTTTTAATACTTGGGGTTCCACGGAGACAGGCGGGGCGATTTTCCTCAATGTATCAGAAAGGCCGGATAAGTACACATCCCTTGGGAAGCCGATTGCGGGAGTTAGCCTAAAGGTTGTGGGCAAGGACGGCAAGGAAGTAAAGGCAAAGGACATTGACACGGCAGGCAGGATGGCGTTGAAGGGCGATATGCAGATGGCAGGGTACTACAACCTTCCAGAGGAAAATGCCAAAACCCTGGTGGATGGCTGGCTATTGACAAACGACATGGTTTACACGGACGATGAGGGCTACGTCTATATGTTAGGGCGTGCAGATGCAATCATCAATGTCGGCGGCGAGAAAGTCTCGCCTATTGAGGTTGAGAATATCGCGCAGGAATTTGAGCAGGTGCGGGAGTGCGCTTGTATCGGGGTCAAGGACCCGGACGATACGCTGGGCTTTGTGCCCGTGCTCTATGTTGTGCCGCAGGGCAATGAATTTGACCGCAATGCCCTGACAAAATTCCTTTCTACGAAGATGGAAGCCTACAAGATACCACACAAGTATATTGTGCTTGAGGAGCTTCCACGCAAGAGGATGCAGAAGCTTGATTATAAAGCCTTGCGGAAATTGTGGGAAGAAAACGGTGATGAGGAGCTGATGAACCCGGTAATCCGCGCTATCTATAACCGGCATAGCGTCAGGGAATTTACCGATGAGCAGATTCCGAGGGCGAAATTAGAGATGATTGTGAAAGCTGGCATTTACGCCCCTTCCGGACATAATATGCAGACCTGGAAGTTCACGGTTATCCAGGATGCGGGCAAGATCGCGCAATACCGTGAGACAGTGTCTGCGGTGGCAAAAGAAAAGGGAGTATATTTCTATGGGTTTAACAACCCGACTACGTTAGTGCTTGTCTCTAACGACAGAAGGAATGACAACTGCATCCAGGACAGTTCCTGCGCAGCGGAGAATATCATGCTGGCGGCAGGTTCTTACGGTATCGGCACAGTGTGGCTGAACGCCTTAAAGACGATCTCGGATGAGCCGCGTATACGAGAGCTGCTTGACTCTTATGGGATACCTAAGACGCATATTGTATGGTCTACGGTCGCTATGGGTTACCCGGCGAAGGAGCCAAAGGCCCTGGCAAAGAAAATGGGAGTCATCCAGTGGCTGTAACGGGGAGGAACCTTGGTTTAAAGTTTATGGTTGGCCTGCTTGTAGGCGTCATATTCTCGGGCATGGCGTCCTTGATGATCTTAAGCGGGAGCATTAACCTGCAAAAGTTTTATGATGTGGGAAATATCTTTGACGTCAGCAGCGCTGAATATGAGAAAGCGGCCGATCATTGGAATTATAATTACAGCACGAAAGTAATTGAAATTGACGCTGATACAGGAAGCTGCTTTTTTACAATGCCTGGCGGGTTCCAGGATTGGAACTACCTTTATCTGGACTTAGTAAATGTAAGCAAGCCTGCTGTCAGGTGCCAGGCGGCATTTTGTGATAGGAGCGGAAATGTAATCTATGCCTTGGACTGTAGCCTGCAGGAAGGGAGCAACGTCCTAAATCTGCAGCAAGCAAGCAAAGACTTGCCGCCGCAGGAGAGGCGCATCAATGGATTTTCCTTAAAGGTAGAAGGGCCAAGTTCTTTTGGCATCAGCCGCCTGCAGTTGCGGGAGCGGCAGCAGACGTTTGGGCCAAAGGAAATCGTTACGAAGTTTGCGGCTGTCTTTGCCTGTTGGGTAATGATATTGCTGTTTGTTGTCTTTAAAGTTCCAAAGGCTTGGCGCCACAAGGCCGTGAGGAGACATAGCTGGCTTGGGAGCCTGCAGGAAGCGTACCGCTGCCTGTTGTGTAATGCCGCTGGTTTGTTTGAGGAATTTTCTTTGCGGAAAATATCATTTTTGCGCAGGCTGCTTTTCCTTGCCAGCCTGCTGATTATGTATATTATGTATGTCAGCGGCTGGCGTTGGCAAGTCCTTTTGCAGAGGCGCATGGTCTTCCTTTTGGGGGTTTGCCTGTTATTGGTTGCGTTCCTTTCCTGGGAGCCGCAGAAGCGGGCCGTCAATTGGAAGAACCCTTTGATGTATGCCTGGGTGGCATTATGGGTGATGTGCATCATCTCGGAGTTTGTGGTAGGAAAGGACGTCCAGCATGTGGGTGTTTTCATGTTGGTGTGCATGGGCCCCCTCTACTTAGCCTGGGCAAACATGGAAAAACCGGACCGGCTCCTGAATGACTTTTTAGTGGCGATGCGCTGGTGTTATTGGTTATCCTGCTTTTTTTGCCTGTTTTTCCGTGCCTATACGCCAGGCATCCGTTATATGGGGATTTATCAGAACCCAAATTCTTTTGCCGGCTACCTGGCGACGGTCAATATTGCATTTTTGATTTGGCTGGATGCGAATTTGAATAAAGAGAAACTGAAAGCCTGGCCTTTGTGTAAGAACGTTCTGGCGCTTGCCAGCATCTGTGGCTTATTGGCGCTTACAGAGAGCATTACGTCCGTGGTTGTTTACGTGATGGAATGCGTTGTTTTTATCTGGAAGCAGTTTCCCAATGAAAAGCCTCGCAGGTATCGGGAAAATCTGAGGGCTTTTTTATTAATGTCCGTGCTTGCCGTGGCGTTTACATGGGTCCCGGGCAGGCTTTGCTTAGAGCATGTGCCGCAGATTTTAAAGACAAACGTGACCTTCGAGGGGGATGCGTATTTAACAAGGGAAGACCCTCTTTCGCTGCCTGTGCAGGCGGCAGGCGGGGAGCAGGCGGGGGTAGGCGGGCGTATCTTGTCCAAGATTCGGACTGGCGACTGGGATTCCCTGTTCAGCAGCAGGACGGACGTATGGAAAGCTTATTTCCGGGAGTTGAATTTATTTGGGCATCGGGGTTATTTAAAAAGCCTTAATGGCAAAAAGGCCCATGCCCATAATGCGCTTTTGCAGATGATGGGCTATTATGGGGTTTTTGTGGCGGTGCCGTACTTGTTCCTGTTATATTACAGCCTGAAATATGGGATTACGGTTATTTTTGGGCAGAGGTGCTCAGGGATAAGCTTATTCTTTCTGATGGCTGCCGTGAACTATATTGTCTTAGGGCTGACGGAGGATATGGCTACGCCGTTTTTCTATATCGGCTGGCTGACATTTTTCATTTCCCTGGGAGGGCTTACCAACCAACCGGCGGGCACCAATGTAAGAAGGTGAGAGGATGGGAAAGAGAGGAAAACTTCATATATTCCTGTTCATCCTCGCCGGGGCGCTAATCAGTGTCATGACCGTGTTTATGGAACTGGGGGGGAGCGTAAATTTCCAGGAATTTATGTCAGCGGGGCGGGTATACGACGTTGAGCCGGAACAGCTTACGAAAAGCACGGAGGGCTGGCTTTATGATTGGCAGGAGGGAGGGTACTTCCTTCAAAGCAACAGGGCGTTTATGCGCTATTATTTGAGCAGCCCGGACAGGGGCTTTAATTATCTCTATGTCATGGTGGAGGAACTGAGCCAAGAATCTGTGAAAGTTGTTGTCAGGTATTATAATGGGTACAACCTGAGGGTTTTTAAGGAGCCGATAACGCTAAAGCAGGGAATGAATATTATTGAGCTGGACGGCAGGGTCCCGGTTCAAAGCCTTGTCTTTGTGGTCCATGACGCTAAGGGGGAATTTATTTCCATTTCCAGCATACAGGCAAGGACGACCCCTTCTCGTTTTACGCTCCCCCATTTCCTATCGCTGTTTGGCGTAACTTTGGCGGGCGCTTTGGCGGTCCTGCTGGTAATTACCCTCCTATACCGTTTTATCTGTGTCATTTATTTCCCGGAAGGGATAGGCGGGTTTTACTGGCTGCTGGACAGTATGCAGGACAGTGTCCGCATATTCGGCGATTTGCTGGGCAGGCGTATGGGCGGCAAACTGCACCCCCGGCAAAGGAGGTCTGTCCGCAGGTTTTTATTTTGTCTGCTGTTGGCGTGGATGATGGTGGGAAATGTGGCGGGGTGGCTAGGGAGCGCGCAGAGCTGTCGTTACCATTTGCTGGCCTGCGTGGCTTTGCTTCTAGCCATTTCTTTTGTATCCTGGGAGAGGCCGTTGCAAAACCCGTACTGGCGCGGAGCACTTATGAAGAGCTGGCTATTCATTTGGCTGGGTATTGTATTGTGCGATTTCTTTGTGGTGCGCAAAGTGGAATCCCTGACCGGGTATGCGATGCTCATTGCTGGCAGCGTATTCATTTATTTCTGGCAGAATATGAAGGAGCCTGGGCAGATGTTTGGCGATTTGCTCAAAGCCCTGGAAATCACGTTCCTTCTGGGGCTTGCCTACTGTGTGCTTTTTCGCGCGAAGCTGCCGGCGGTTGATTATAACGGCATGTTCGCCAATGCGGAAGAGCTTGCCATGTATGCAGTGTTGATGGCGATCGTATTCCTTACAGAGCTGGATGGGGCGATTAAGGGCAAAAAAGGGTTTGCCCCTTATGTAAAATGCATAAGCGGCGGGGCGGCCGCCCTTTTCCTCCTTTGGCGAAGCGGGCATAAGGCTGGGATGGTAATTTTTGCACTGCTTGGCGCGTTATATATTCCTATCCTGGCTGCAAGATTACGGAGGACGGCGAGGAAATGGCGGCTGTCCCTTCAGATTGCCGCGGCGGCTGCCTTTGCCTTGCCCTGCATATGCGCCCTCTTCCTTGGCATCAAGCATGTCCCGCAAATGCTGGGCATGGATATTTCGTATGAAAACGAGCTGCTTGTGACGGAGCTTGAGGGGGAGCAAAGGGAGCAGTACCTTTTGCAGTTCCCGCAAAGCCTTGACGGCGTAAGGACGAAGGAGGCGGGGAAGCTTACGATTATCTGGCGCGCGTATGCCAGGAGGCTGAACCTGTTCGGGCATAGCGGCGGCCAGGAGGCTTTCCGGCGTAAAGTATCCCCTTACAACGGCTATCTGGGCATGGCGTACCAGCACGGGATTTTTATCTTGCTTCCTTATCTGGCATTTCAGGTTCTGGCGCTTGCCGTAAGCATAAAATGTGTGATTCAAAAGCGTGGGAGTAAAAATGTCTGCCTGCTTTTTTGGGCGATTGCTTTTACATGTTTTTGTTTTTGCGCCAATGTGGAAATTTCCTGGGGGCATCCATTGTGGCTGTGTTATTATTTATCGGCAGGTTACTTTGGATGTGTGGAGGCAAAGAAGGACTTAGGAAAAGAGGGACTTTTGTGAAAGTTTTGATAGAGAACAACCAGCTTCTGCTAAAAAAATTGGGGCTTGTCTTTTATGACATGTTTGCCGTTGTGCTTTCGAGCTTTCTGGCGCTTATCTTGCGCTTTGAGGGGAATTACAGCGCAATCCCGCAGGAATATATTGACAGGAGCTTACAGTATATCGTAATCGTGATAGCGTTAACGTTTGTTATTTTCTATGTGATGAGGCTGTATGGCAGCCTCTGGAGCTACGCAGGGGCTACAGAGTTTATCAATATTATCATCGCTTGCATGCTGTCAGCGGGCGTGCAGATGGCGCTGATTGTGCTGATGGATATGAAGATGCCCCGCAGCTACTATGTGTTCTATGGCATGTGCCTGTTAGCGTTGGTGGCAGTTAGCCGTTATTCTTACCGTGTGCTGCGTTCCCTCCTGGGACGGCAGACGGACGTGCAGTCGCGCACAAATGTGCTGGTAGTGGGGGCTGGAGACGCCGGCAATATGCTGGTGCGTGAGATTACCGGCAGCAGCCATATCAATAAGCGCGTCGCCTGCATTGTGGACGACGCCAGGGCGAAACAGGGCAGCTATCTGCACGGCGTGAAAATTATGGGGACGCGCAGCGACATCCCAAAGCTGGTGAAAAAATACCATATTGATGAAATCATGCTGGCAATCCCTTCGGCGCCGGCAAAAGAGATTAAGCAGATCCTTGATATCTGTAAGGAGACTGGGTGCGAATTAAAGCGCTTGCCGGGGATTTACCAGCTCGTCAATGGCGAGGTGAATATCAATACCTTAAAGGAAGTGGACGTCAATGACCTGCTGGGACGTGAGCCGGTGGAAGTGGATTTGTCCGCTATCCTTGATTACGTGGCAGGCAAGACAGTGCTGGTAACCGGCGGAGGTGGTTCCATCGGCAGTGAAATCTGCCGCCAGGTAGCGGAACATAACCCCAAAAGGCTGGTGATTGTGGATATTTATGAGAATACCACATACGATATCCAAAACGAGCTAAAAAATAAATACCCATATTTGGAATTGGTTGTGCTGATTGCCTCTGTGCGCAACACAAAACGGATGGATATGATTTTTGAAAAATACCGCCCGCAGATTGTCTACCATGCAGCGGCGCATAAGCATGTGCCTTTGATGGAAGACAGCCCCAATGAGGCGGTGAAGAATAATGTCCTCGGCACCTGGAAGGTGGTGCAGGCGGCCGACAGGTGGAAGACGAAGCGGTTTGTGATGATTTCCACGGACAAAGCGGTGAACCCCACGAACATCATGGGCGCGACAAAGCGCATCTGTGAGATGATTGTGCAGACGTACAACAACCGCTCAGAGACGGAGTTTGTGTCCGTGCGCTTTGGGAATGTGCTGGGCAGCAATGGGAGCGTGATCCCCTTGTTCCGCAAACAGATTGCCCACGGCGGGCCGGTGACGGTAACGCACCCTGACATTATCCGCTATTTTATGACAATCCCAGAGGCGGTGTCTTTGGTGCTGCAGGCAGGGGTCTATGCCCACGGCGGGGAAATATTTGTGCTCGATATGGGAGAGCCGGTGAAAATTGTCGATTTGGCGAGGAACCTCATCCTTTTATCGGGGCATAAGCCGGATGAGGATATCTCCATTGTGTTCACCGGGCTTCGGCCGGGTGAGAAGCTTTATGAAGAGATGCTGCTCAAGGAGGAAGGGCTAAAGGACACAGAGAATAAATTAATCCATATTGGTATGCCGATTAAGATGGATGAGGAGAAATTCTTGATGCAGTTGGAGAACCTTGCCAGTTACGTGGTGCAGGAGCCTAAGGACATCCGCAAGTGGGTGCAGGAGATTGTGCCGACCTACCAGCCAATGTTAGGAGGAGAGAGATGAAACAGCATATTTTCCTGGCTTCGCCCCATATGAGCGAAGAGGGTTATGAACAGCAATATATCAAAGAGGCGTTTGATACGAACTGGATTGCGCCCCTTGGAAAGAATGTGACGGAATTTGAAAATGAGCTAGTGTCAGAGGTTTCTGCGAAATCGGCGGTCGCGCTTTCTAGCGGGACCGCAGCCATACATATGGCATTGAAGGCTGTCGGGGTAGGGCAGGGCGACCTTGTGTTTTGCCAGTCCCTGACCTTTTCCGCTACCGCCAACCCCATCGTCTATGAGAAGGCAAAGCCGGTATTTATTGACAGCGAAAGGGATACCTGGAATATGGACCCGCAGGCTTTGGAGTTAGCATTTGCAAAATATCGGGAGGCGGGGAAAAAACCGAAAGCCGTCATTGTCGTGCACCTTTATGGGATTTGTGCGAAAATAAAAGAAATCAGGGAAATTTGCGACAGGCAAGGGGTTCCCTTGATAGAGGACGCGGCGGAGAGCCTGGGGACAATTTGCCATGGCAGGCATACAGGGACCTTCGGTGATTACGGGATTGTCAGCTTTAACGGCAATAAAATCATCACAAGCTCCGGCGGCGGGATGCTGCTGGTGAATACAAAAGATGCACAAGAGCGGGCAAAAAAGGTCTTATATTGGGCGACGCAGGCAAGGGAGCCTGCGCCCTGGTATCAGCACACGGAAATCGGCTATAATTACCGTATGAGCAATATTGTGGCGGGAATTGGCAGGGGGCAGCTCAAGGTATTGGAACGGCGGGTGCAAAAGAAACGTTATATTTTTGAGTATTACCGCAAACATTTAGGCAGCCTTCCCGGGATTTCCTTTATGCCTTCGCCTGAGGGCGCACGCTGCAACTGTTGGCTGTCGGTCATCCTTCTGGCTGAGGGCTGCCCTGCTGCCCCTGCGGACATCATACGTGTACTTGCGGAGGACGACGTGGAGAGCCGCCCGGTGTGGAAGCCCATGCATTTGCAGCCAGTATTTGCAGATTATGATTTTGTTACTACAGTGGAGGAGCTGCGTGTATGGGACGAAGGAACCGGCGCTGATTCCAGCGTAAGCGGGCAGATTTTTGCCCATGGCGTATGTCTGCCCAGTGACAGCAAGATGACGGACGAAGATTTGCGGCGCGTCTGCACAGCCGTGCAGGGGCTATGGAAGTAAGTGCCATGGCGGTGAAGCTTGATGCTGCCTGCACATAGCCTTTCCCGTTTTCAGGGAAGGTTATGGAAGAAGAGCGCCTGCTCAATCAGCAGAGGCTTGCGTTGTGGGATGAGGCCGCGGTACAGATGGATGAGCTTGGTTTCGGCGGCGTCCAGTTTGGAGGGTGCAGGCTTCTTTTCATCGGAAAGCCCTAATAAATAATCGGTAGTCACATCGAAATATTTTGCTAGGCGTATCAGCATCTCACAGTCTGGTTTCCGGTAGTCTGTCACATAGCCGCTGACCGTGGAGCTGGAAACATTGAGGTCTAGGGCGAGCTGTTTTTGTGTCAGGTTATTTTCTTCGAGAAGGTTATCAAGGCGAATATTGAAATCTATATCCATAGTGGCATTCCTCCGTTTTGTGTATAAATTTTTACTTTATCTTAATGGAAAATTGCGTATCCCTGTACGCGTTGCGCAGAATGCAGAACCAAAACCGCAAAATGCGGCGGCTGGTGAAAGGAAGGGGGCTTGCATGATGAAATATCGGCCGCTGCCGGTTGGCATAGATGATTTTGAAAAATTGAGGACAAATGGCTATTATTATGTGGATAAGACGTTGCTGATAAAGGACTTGCTGGATAAGAAGGGAGAGGTCAACCTTTTTATGCGTCCCAGGCGTTTTGGCAAGACTTTAAACTTAAGCATGCTGCGGTATTATTTTGAGGACACAGGGGACGAGGCGCGCAACCAAAAGAACGCCAGCCTCTTTGAGGGGCTTGCGATTACCAGGGCCGGGGAGGGGTATGCCAAAGAGATGGGGCAGCGCCCGGTTATTATGCTGACGTTAAAATCCGCCAAGCAGGGCAGTTATGAGCTGGCATATAGGAGCCTGAAGGAGGCGATTGCCTGGGAGTTCCAGAGGCATAGGGAGGCAGTGAAGGGGAGATTGGGGCAGCCAGCGGACATAGAAAGGTATGGAGCTATCTGCAGCGGGAAGGGGGAAGACGGCGATTATTTCAGCAGCCTTGCGTTCCTCTCCAAGTGCATGTATGAGGCATATGGGAAGAAATGCGTCATATTGATAGACGAGTATGACGTCCCGCTTGAGAGCGCCTATTTCGGCGGCTTCTATGACGAGATGGTTAGCTTCATCCGCTCGCTGTTCGAGTCGGCGCTAAAGACGAACCCCTGCCTGGAGTTTGCGGTGGTTACCGGCTGCCTGCGGGTGTCCCGGGAGTCCATCTTTACCGGCCTGAACAACCTGGAAACCATATCCATCCTAAGGGGCGACTACGGGGAGTATTTCGGCTTCGTGCAGCAGGAGGTGGACGCGATGCTGCAGGAGTACGGCATGGGGGATAAGGAGGAGACGGTGAGGCGGTGGTATGACGGCTACCAGTTTGGCAATACGGAAGTGTATAACCCGTGGAGCATCGTCAATTTTGTGAAGGAGCACCTTACGGACCGTGACGCCCTGCCAGCCCCCTACTGGGCGAACACCAGCTCCAACAGCATAGTGAAGGCCTTAGTGGAGCAAATCGACGACGGGGACGGGCAGATGCAGGGGCAGCTAGAGCATCTGATGAATGGCGGGACGCTGGAAAAGCCCATCCACGAGGACATCACGTATGACAGCATATACGATTCGGAGGACAACTTGTGGAATTTCCTGTTCTTCACCGGGTACATGAGGAAGGTCTCCATGCGCCAGGAGGGGGAGGAGCGGCTCGTCACCATGGCTGTGCCCAATATGGAGGTATCGTATATCTATAAGCACACGATATCCGCCTGGTTTGACAAGAAGAGGAGGGGGTTTGAGCTGTCGCCCCTCTATGCGGCGATAGAGTGCGGGGACACAGGGAAGATGGAGGAGGAGATCTCCAGTTTCCTTGAGGGGACCATCAGTTATTTTGACTATGGGGAGAGCTATTACCATGGCTTCCTTGCCGGGGTTTTGGGGCGCAGCAGCAAGTACCGGGTGCTTTCGAACCGCGAGGCAGGGCTTGGGCGGGCGGACATCATCTTAAAGACCCAAAGAATCCGCAAGGGACGCGCCATCGTCTTAGAGATAAAGGCGGTGAAGCGATTCCAGGAGATGGAGGAGGGCTGTGCGGCTGCGCTAAGGCAGATAGAGGAGAAGCGGTACTGCGAGGAGCTGCGGCAGGAAGGGTACGAGGACGTCTTGGCGTACGGCGTCTGTTTTTTCCGGAAGGAATGCATAGTGCAAAAAAAGAGAGAGGAACCATAGCCTCTCCGGGGGTGCGCACGATTTTTGAATGGAAATCCAGCGTTAAAATACTGCAAAAATCGGCGCAGCCAACGTCAAAGCACAAAAAGCTTTGTTGTTGGCTATACCTTTGGACGCCGAACGCAGCCAAGGGATATTTTTAAAATTTCTCTGGCAGGCTGCGGTAGAAATTCGCCTGTTCAATGAGCATCTCCTGCCGTTCCGGGAGCAGGGAGCGGTACAAATGGATGAGGCGGGCTTCGGCGGCGTCCAGGGAAGAAGGCGCAGGCTTTTTTTCTTCTGAGAGGCCCAACAAGTAGTCGGAGGTCACATCAAAATACTGCACCAGCCGGATAAGCATGCCAAAGTCTGGCTCACGGTATTCTTTTAAGTAGCCGTTGACGGTGGAGCTGGCAATATGAAGGTCAAAGGCGAGTTGTTTTTGCGTAAGGTTTTTTTCTTCAAGAAGGTCTTTCAGACGCACACTAAAATCCATAGCGGTAATTCCTCCTGTTCTTATTTTTTATGTCAATTTCATCTTAATGGAATTATTATTTTTTTGCCTGCAAATACGCAATTTGAGAAAAATAAAATGCGAAATGCGATACATTGGGTATAAATCTCATTGTAAATCTAAAAAAAGTGTAGTAGAATGTGTGGGGTAGTATGGAGCTTAGAGAAATGTTTAGGAGTAAAATATGTACGCTAAATGTTTTAAAAGGATATTGGATATTGCATTTTCTATTAGTGCATTGATAGTTTTCTCACCGGTTTTTCTGTTGTTAACAATTATTGGTGTAGCCCAAATGAAGGGAAACCCATTTTTTGTTCAAAAACGTCCGGGGCTTAACCAGAGGGTAATCAAGATTATTAAGTTCAGGACGATGACAAATGATAAGGATGGCAAAGGAAGGCTGTTACCCGATGATATAAGGCTTACCAGTTATGGCAGGGTCCTTAGGACAACTTCTTTAGATGAGCTGCCGGAACTATTTAACATCCTCATAGGAGATTTGTCTTTTGTGGGACCAAGGCCGTTGCTTGTAAGTTACTTGCCTTATTATACAGAGCAGGAGAGCCATCGCCATGATGTGCGGCCCGGGTTGACGGGGCTGGCCCAGGTCAATGGGAGAAGTTTCCTTACATGGGAGGAGATATTTGCCTATGATATCAAATATGTGAATAATATTACATTTGCAATGGATATGAAAATTATTTTGCAAACAGTAAGAAAAGTATTGATGCGAAAGGATATTGCGGATGCGTCTTCTGTGGAAAGGGATGGAGATGGGCAGTGGTATATTGAAGCCAAAGGCAAGAAGCTAAGGCTGCATCAGCCCTTAGACGTTGAAAGGGGAGGGGTAAATGTTAAGCGAAATCGGCAGTAACTTTTGGATAAATCCCGCTGATAAGTATACATATTTACAGGAGGTTACCCCTCAAAGTTTTGGGTTGACGGGGAGTGATTATTGTTTTCTGTCAACTTGCCGTTCAGCAATATCCCTTGCTCTTGAAATAATTGAATTGCAAGACCCCAATGTCTCCAAGGTTGCAGCAGTCCCCTCATTTACATGTGAAACGGTGATCCAGCCTTTTTTAGAATCTGGCTATGGCTTGAAGATGTATGGCATAAATGCAGGGTTGGGGATAGAGAAAGATGGGTTTTTAGCTGATTTAAAGGAATCGGAAGTCGGCGTGCTTATTATCCATAGATATTTTGGTTTTGACACAATGCCGGATATCAGTGGGGTTATTGGCGAAATCAGGGAGCTTGGAATATATATCATAGAGGATCGGACGCAGTGCCTGTACAGTGATATCCAGCCGTTAGATGCTGATTTTTTTGTTGCGAGTTTGCGGAAATGGCATGGAATTCCGGACGGGGGAATATTGGTTTGCAAGGGTGGGAAGATAGAAAGAAAGCCTTTGGATGTTGACACAGAGTTGGAACGAGCTAAAGTTGACGCAGGCTATGCGAAATATAACTATCTGTTTCATCAAATTGGGAAAAAAGATAATTTTTTGGAGAAATATAAAATAGCGGAAGAAATTTTAGATAAACAGTCTGCCAGATATAAAATTAGCCCACTATCCTACGCCATGCAAGCATCTTTGGATATCAGTAGCATGAAGCAAAAGCGAAGAAGCAATTATGTTACATTGACAAAGGAGATTCGCAATATAGCGGGGATAGGAATCGTTTTTCCTGAACTGCAAGAGGGGGTAGTCCCATTATATTGTCCAATAATGGCAGCAGAACGGGAATATGTGCAAAAACTTCTTTGCGACAGGAGGATTTACGCTCCGATAATCTGGCCAAAGCCAGATATTCTGCCTGATATTTTTGGCAGTGGAAGTAAATTGTATCTGAATATGTTATGTATACCAATAGACCAGAGATATGAGGAAGATGACATGCTTAGGATTGCCAGTGTTTTAAGTGGGGTAAATAAATATGGACATTAAGCGTTTGACAGTAAAAGATTGTGAATATTATCAGCAAGAGTTAACAGATTATATTTTTGAGAGCGCTGCTATGTGTGCATATGAAGAGTCGTTTAGGCGGGAGGATGCAGTTTGTAAATACAGGGAGTTGAAAAAGTATCTTGAAGAAGGTAAAGCGATTTCCTACGGGGCCATTGAGGGTGGCCGTTGCATCGGTTTTGTCTGGGCGTATGAGTACCCGTTTCGTGATGACAGCAATAGATTGTATGTAAGTATTCTCCATGTAGGGCAGGAAAAGAGGGGGTTCGGCATTGGGAGACAATTGCTTAGCCACCTTGAAACTGAGGCAAGCCAGAGAGGCTACCATGCCATCTATCTGCATGCAGAGGCAGATAACAAAGGTGCATTAAATTTTTATAGAAGAGAGCGGTTCGGGGCGGAACGTATTCAGCTAGTAAAAAAAATCTGTGAAGATGAAATTATGGGAAATAGAAGGATTGGCTCAGTATATCAGCGAGGGGAAGGCCCTTGCTGATATTGATGCGTGGCGTTGACATAATTTATACACATGCTGATGCAGGGAATACTGCGTCGCTTATGATGCACCATAAGTGTGGGTTTAAAGATGAACAATATCAACTGGTGAAGGATCTGTAGTGAAAGGATCTTAGGGAAAGAGGGTTCGCATGGATAAGATTGCAGTTATAGGCTCTGGCATTATGGCAAAAGTTGTGGGCGACAGGGCACGGGAACTTGGGATTGAGTCGCATTGTTTTTCGTATGACAGCAGCGACATCGCATGCAATGCAGTTGACTATTTCCATGAGGTTAATATTTTTGACACGGATGAGATTACACGTATCTGTTTGGAAAACAAGGTTACTGGCGTGATAGCTACGACAGAGCTGACAATCCTGCCGACGGCAAAGGTGGCGTCTAACCTTGGGCTGAATGGGAATTTGGTAAAGGCTGCAGAGGAAATAACAAACAAGTACCTTACAAGAGAAAAAGTAAATAAGGTAAAAGGATTAAACCAACCAAGATTTTGGAATTATGTGGAAGGCGATATACCACAGATGGATAAATTCCCTGTTATTGTAAAGCCGGTTGCAGCAGGAGGGAAGCGAGGCATTCGTGTGGTTTGGTCCCAAAAAGAATTAATTGAAGCAGTTGGGAGGGCGCTGCCTTTCTCAAGGGTAAAAGGTGTATTGATTGAGGAATACCTTGAGGGGGGGACGGAGTATTCTGTGGAAAGCCTGTCCGATCATGGGCGGAATTATGTTGTTCAGATAACACAGAAAGATACATCGGGACCACCGCATTGTAATGAATTGGGGCACCACCAGCCAGCTTCGCTGAGTGAAGGGATGCGCAGGGAAGTGGAGTATGTTATTTCTAAGATGCTGGCTGCAGTTGGTATAGAGAACGGTCCTTGCCATACAGAAATCAAAATTATAGAGGGAAAGGTTTATTTGATTGAAATTAATGCCCGTCCGGGAGGGGACCATATTACGTATCCGTTGACTGAACTGAGCACAGGCTACCCATTTGTCTCGGGTATAATTTGGATTGCCTTGAATCAGTTTGCAGGCCATGAACCCATCAATTTGGAGAAGAATTATGCAGGCATTTATTTCCTGACAGAAGAAACGGCATATTTAAAACCGATTTTTGATGAATGCCAAAAGTTTCCCTGGCTGTATGCAAAACATCAAGTGAGTGAGGGACCCTCTAAAATAATATTTAACGATGAGGAAGGGCTTAATTATTTTATATATTTTGACAAGGAAGGAAAGCCGGATATCAAAGCGCTGTTAAAAAAGATAGAGGCAAATTGATATTTATAATAGTTCTGGAAGTGGGTGTACAATGATAGAAGCAATAAGCCTGGAAGATAGTGAAAAGTGGGACACGGTTGTCCGCAGTTTTAAAGATTATGATGTGTATTACCTTTCTGGATACGTGAAAGCATTTTGGGTTCATGGAGACGGCGAACCGTTGCTTTTGCACTTTTTAGGAGATAAAACAAGGGCAATTAATGTCGTTATGAAGCGGGATATTGGTAAATATGAGAGGTTATCTTCTTTTGTGGAAGAAGAGACATATTTTGATTTTACGACGCCCTATGGATACGGGGGCTTTTTAATAGAGGGAGAAGATACGGAGCAGTTGGATGCGGAATACACGGACTATTGCAGGAACCACCATGTGGTAAGCGAGGTTGTCAGATTCCATCCGCTTTTGGGGAACCAACAAAAAGCAGGCGCAATTTATGATACAGTATGCCTGGGAAAGACGGTCGCCATAGACACGGGGGCCCCGGAAATAATCTGGCAAAATTTTACCAGCAAAAACCGCAATATGGTTAGGAAGGCGCAGAAATCAGGGCTAAAGACATATTGGACGCGGGATGTGGGCATCATAGGGACATTCATGGAAATATATAATGCGACCATGGATAAAGACCAGGCGGCTGAATATTACTACTTTGGCAGGGAGTTTTATGAAAGCATATTGAACGATTTGAAGTATAATGCTATGTGGTTTTATACGAAATCAGAACAAGAAATTGCAGCGATTTCTATTTTTCTATTCGCTAATGGCAAGATGCACTATCATTTGTCGGCTTCCAGGAAGGAATACCGCCATATGGCCCCAACAAATTTATTGTTGTATGAAGCAGCCCGATGGGCGGGGGAGAATAGATGCGGGATATTGCATCTTGGCGGGGGGTTAGGCGCAGCATGCGATAATCTGTATTCTTTTAAGAAAGCTTTTAACCGGCAGTCAGATTACGACTTTTATTTAGGCAAGAAGATTTTTTGCCGCGATATCTATGAGGAGCTTATAGATTTTAGGAGAAGGGAAGGAAACTTTGATGGAGAAAGCAGTTTTTTCCCAAAATATCGTGCAAATAGCTGAACTGGTTAGGGAAACAGGAGGGAAGATGAAGAAAAAAGTTTGGATACTCAACCATTATGCAACGGGTCAGTTTTATGATAAAGGCGGCAGGCATTTTTGGATTAGCGAGCAGTTAAAAAAACAAGGGTATGATCCGGTAGTATTTGGGGCGTCCTATCTGCGTACGAATGAAAATATGGTGGATTTAAAGGGAAAGAGATTTAGGGTAAAAAAGACAGGTATTGGCGTCCCCTTGGTCGTTGTGAAAGTTTGCTCAGAAAAAGGCGGCGGAATCCGCAGGGTTAAAAATATGATGGATTATTATAAAAATGTCCAGTATGCAGCTAAAAAATATGCAGAAAGATATGGGAAGCCAGACGTAATATATGCGTCCTCGGTGCATCCCTTAGCTTTGGTTGCGGGAGAAAACCTGGCAAAGAAGTATCGTGTTCCTTGCATTTGTGAAGTGAGGGATTTATGGCCGGAGACTATGGTGCTTATGGGGATCTGGAAAAAAAGCATTTTAACGGACATGATGTATTTGGGCGAGCGGTGGATTTATAAAAGAGCGGATGCGCTGGTATTTACCATGGAGGGTGCGCCAGAGTATATCAAGGGCAGGAAATGGGACAAAGCCTCCAAAGGTCCGATAGACCTTAATAAAGTTTACCATATCAACAATGGTGTTGATTTAAAACGTTTTTGGGAAAATGTTGAGAAATATCCCGTTACGGATGATGATTTAGCGGAAGAAGGGAAATTTATTGTAAATTATACCGGTTCCATACGCGCGGCAAACAGCGTTGATGAATTGGTGGGGGCGGCGCAGCATTTAAAAGAGCTGCAAAATGATAAGGTAAAGATCCTTATTTGGGGAACAGGGAATTATGTTGATGAATTGTGCGGGTTGATAAGGGATTCCGGCTTAAATAATATTAAATATAAAGGAATGGTGAAAAAAACCATGGTCCCCTCAGTGCTTACCCAGGGGGACGTCAATGTATATACATTCCGTGACGGCGGCACGAAATATGGGATCGATTTAAATAAGTGTTTTGAATATCTGGCGTCAGGCAAACCCCTTATTGGGAATGATGACACTTTATTTTCTGTTATCACGAAGTATGGCTGTGGGATAGAAAAGAAAATGAGCGCCAGGGAGTTGGGCGAGGCGATCCATAAGATGTCGGGTTTGCCGGGAGAGGAATATGCAAGGTTATGCAAAAACGCAAGCATGGCGGCAAAAGACTATGATTTTTCTGTGCTTACTGGCAAACTGATAGATGTTATAGAAAAATTATAGAAAGTTTTATAGTGGAGGAAATGATGAGAATAACTGTAATAGGCACTGGATACGTCGGCCTTATAGCCGGGCTTGGGTTTGCGGAATTTGGCAATGATGTGGTATGCTTGGATATAGAGTCTGAGAAGATAGCGTCTTTAAGGAATGGCAAATGCCCCATTTACGAGCCGGGGGCGGTAGATTTGCTGGAGAGGAACCTCAGGGCGGGCCGCATCCAATTTACAACAGATACAAAGGCGGCGGTTGAGTTCGGAGAGTTGGTTTTTATTGCGGTAGGCACGCCGGAAGATAAAAATGGCGATGCAGACTTGAGCTATGTCTATGGGACGGCACGCGATATTGGCATATATATGAATGAATATAAGGTCATTGTAGATAAATCCACAGTACCGATCGGGACGTCCAGGGAGGTGGCAAAAATCATCCAGGCTGAACTTGAAAGGCGCGGAGAAGAAATTGGGTTTGACGTCGCTTCTAATCCTGAATTTTTAAGGGAGGGCAAAGCGGTAGGAGATTTTTTGAACCCTGACCGTATCGTGCTGGGGGTGGAAAGCCCCAGGGCGGAGAAAAAACTTAGGAAACTATACCATGTGTTTGTCCGTTCCAAGAAACCGATGATTGTCACCACGCCGGAGACGGCAGAGATGATTAAATATGCTTCCAATGCTTTTTTGGCAACGAAGATTACTTTTATCAATGAGATTGCAAACCTCTGCGATAAGGTGGGGGCCAATGCCATAGAGGTAGCGTCGGCAATGGGGGCGGATGGGAGGATATCACCTAAGTTCCTCCATCCAGGGCCAGGGTATGGAGGTTCCTGTTTCCCAAAGGATACGAAAGCGCTGGCAAGCACTGGAAGAAAATATGGGGCGCCTATGACCGTGGTGGAGAGTGTAATTAATGCCAATATCCACCAGAAGGAATTGGCAGCAAAGAAAATCATTTCGTCAATGCCTGATGGCGGCAGGATTGCAGTCTTAGGGCTTGCATTTAAGCCGGAGACGGATGATATGCGGGAGGCTCCTGCGGTTACCGTGATAGACATGCTGTTAAATACAGGGAAATTCCAGATAAAAGTTTATGACCCGGAGGCGATGGAGACGGCGCAGATGGTTTTGCCTAAGGACAAGCTGCAATGGTGTAATAGCGCAAAGGATACGTTAAAGGATATAGACGCGGTGGCGGTACTGACGGAGTGGGCGGAATTCCGCAACTTGGACAGCGAGCTTCTGGCAGCGGCGATGCCTGGTGGGAAAATTTTTGATTTGCGCCATATTTTTGACCGGGGAGAGATGGAAGAGGCAGGATTAGAGTACATTGGCATGGGATTTTAGGAGGAAAACAGATGATACCGTTGATGGAATTAACGCGCCAGTACAAAAGCCTGGAAGGACAATTAGACAGAGCTGCGTTGAAGGTTTTGCATTCTGGGAAATATATACTTGGAGAAGAGGTTGCTCAGTTTGAAAAGGAATTTGCAGCTTATTGCGGGACCAAATATGCGGTAGGTGTGGGAAACGGGACAGATGCTTTAGTATTAGCCCTTTTAGCAGCAGGCGTCGGGCAGGGTGACGAAGTCATCACCTGCGCTATGAGTTTCTTTGCCACAGCGGAGGCAATTGCGGTGGTAGGCGCAAAGCCGGTATTTGTGGATTGTACCGATGATACGTATGTGATGGACGCTGCGGCGGTTGAAAGTAAGGTTACAGGGCATACGAAAGCCATTATCCCCATACATCTTTATGGGCAGTGTGCGGACATGGATAAAATCAATGAAATTGCCAAACAGCATAACTTATATGTGATTGAGGACTGTGCCCAGGCAGCAGGGGCGCAGTATAAAGGAAAGAAGGCAGGCTCCATGGGGGATATGGGGTGCGTGTCTTTTTTCCCAACTAAGAACCTTGGCTGCGCCGGGGATGGCGGCATGGTTGTGACCGATAAGGAAGAGCTTTACCGGCTGTGCCAGGCATACCGTGTGCATGGGAGCGGCGAAAATGGGCTTCTTGCATATGGAAAGAAAAAGGGAATTGAAGTGGAGCCGGGGAGCATAGATTTTCATGGAAACCTGCCCAAATATTTTAATTTTGTGATAGGGCATAATTCCAGGCTGGATGCGCTGCAGGCAGCATTGCTGCGCGTCAAGCTGCCGTACCTGGATGGCTGGAATCAAAGGCGGGGTGAGATTGCAAAGCGCTACCATGGGGAAATAACCAATCCTGCGGTGAAAAAGCCGGTTTGTGGGGCCTTTGGCAGCCATATTTACTATGTCTTTGTGCTGGAAGTGGGAGACAGGGACAGTTTCCGCGCCTATATGGAGGAGCATGGAATAGCCACAGGCGTATATTTCCCGGTCCCGCTGCATTTGCAGAAAGTGTTCGAGGATTTGGGCTATCATCCAGGGGATATGCCGAATGCGGAAATTCTGGCAGGGCATGGCGTGGCAATCCCAATGTTTCCGGAATTATCAGAGGAAGAGATTGATAAAGTGATAAATTGTGTGAATGCATGGGAGGGATAAACCGTATGGATGGAAGTGTGAAAATACATCCCAGCGCTTTTGTTAGCGAGAAGTCTCATGTGGGGGAAGGAACCTGCGTTTGGCAGAATTGCAATATAATGGATGGTGTAAAAATAGGGAAAAATTGTAAATTGGGGGCAAATGTTTTTATTGAAAGCGGCGTCGTGATTGGCAATCAGGTAAAAATAAAAAATAATATTGCCATATATTCCGGCGTTATTTGTGAGGATGATGTTTTTTTAGGGACAAACTGCGTATTTACAAATGTGGTAAATCCCAGAAGCTTCATTAACCGCAAAGCTGAATTTAAGCAGACGGTCGTAAAAAAAGGCGCTACCATAGGCGCTAACGCGACAGTAATATGTGGGCACGATATCGGAAGGTATGCCCTTGTCGGCGCCGGCGCAGTGGTGACAAGGGATGTTCCGGATTATGGCCTGGTATTGGGCAATCCGGCAAGGCTGAAAGGATATGTCTGTAAATGTGGGACAACCCTTGGAGCAGAAGGGCAAGCCTTAAAATGTCCGGTATGCGGCAATCAATATAAATTGGGCAAGGATAGGATTAAGGTAATTAAGGAGGCATAAATGAAATACGCGTTGATAGGCTGCGGCAGGATATCTACAAACCATATCAAAGCCGCATTGAATAATAAGCTGGATATTGCAGCGGTCTGTGACATTGAAGAGGGGCATATGGGTGCATTGCTTGAAAAGCATGGGCTTGAAAACGACGCTTCCATCAGGCGGTATACGGATTACCGCAAGATGATAGATGAAGTGAAGCCGGAGCTTGCCAGCATTGCCACGGAAAGCGGAAGCCATGCCGAGATAGCTTTGTATTGCATTAATGCAGGCGTCCATGTAATCATTGAAAAGCCGATGGCTATGAGCATGGAGGACGCGGAGGAGATTATCCGTCAATCCCAGGAAAAGAAGGTAAAGGTGTCGGCATGCCATCAAAACCGCTTTAACCTTGCCGTGCAGAAGATGCGAAAAGCGTTGGAAGCAGGAAGGTTTGGAAAACTTTCCCATGGCTCCATCCATGTGCGGTGGAACCGAAACCAGGAGTATTATACCCAGGCGCCCTGGCGCGGGACCTGGGAACAGGATGGGGGCGCATTGATGAACCAATGTATCCATGGCATTGACCTTTTACGCTGGATGATGGGTGAAGAGGTGGAAGAGGTGTATGGCGCGACCAGGCAGCGGTTCCATGGTTACCTGGAAGCAGAAGATATCGGAGTGGCAGTGGTTAAGTTTAAAAACGGCGCGGTCGCTACCATCGAGGGGACAACGAATGTCTATCCCCGGAATCTGGAAGAAACTTTATATTTATTTGGAGAGCGTGGGACCGTCAAATTAGGGGGGACGTCCACCAATAATATAGACGTCTGGGATTTTGCGGATGAGACAGAGGAGGACTGTATGAATAAAGGGTTTGAGGAAGAAACCTCTAATGTGTATGGGAATGGCCATACCAGCCTTTTTGCAGATGTGGTTGATGCAATCCAAAATGACAGGGAGCCTTACGTCAATGCGCAGGCAGGCCGGAATGCATTGGAACTGGTGCTTGCGATTTATAAGAGCCAGAAGACGGGGGTTCCGGTAAAACTGCCCCTAAAGGAGTTTGCCAGCACGCAGATGGAAGGAGAGTTTTCAAAATGAACATCGTAATGCTGCTTACCAACGGCTTTAACCCGGATGTGAGAGTATATAAAGAAGCAGTCTATTTGTTGGGACAGGGGCACCAGGTCACTATATTATGTTGGGACAGGGAGGCAGGCTCAGGGCTGCCCCGGAAAGAGAAGAAGGACGGGATTAGGGTTCTGCGTTTTTGCATTCCCTCTGTGGCGGGGACGGGCTACCATCAGATAGGGGCATATTTGAAATATGTCAGGGCGTGCAGGGGGTATCTGGCTAGGCATCAGGCGGATTTTGTCCATTGCCATGACCTGGACGCCATGATGGCTTATAAGCTTTCCGGCATAAAGCGCATCCCTTATGTGTTTGATATGCACGAAGACTATATTTATGGCGGCAGGATAAGAAAAGCTGTCTCAAAAAAGATTGTGGAACAGTGCATAAAAGGCAGCCGTAAAAGTATTGCTGTGATACCGGTTGACAGTGTTAATGTCTCAGGAAGCCTGCGTCATAAAATAGTTACATTAAGGAATTATCCAGATAGTTCGTATTTGAGCTATCACGAAAAAACGCCGTCGTCAATTTTGAGAATCGGCTACCATGGATGCGTCAGAAGCCAGGTGCCATATTTTCAGACGTTGTTTCAGGCATGTAAGGATATGGAGAACGTGCGTATTGATATCAATGGGGAGGGAATTGACCTACCCCAATTAAAAGAGCTGGAAAAGGATTATCCTAACGTCCACGTCCATGGCGAGTATGATGGGCTGAGGGAGTCAAATCGCTTATATCAGAACACAGATTTGTTGTTTTGTGGCTATAATGCCCAAAATCCCAATTACCAGGGAGAAACAGAAGTAGTCAAGTTCTATGAGGCAATTATTACGGGAACGCCTATGATTATGACTGAGGGGCTTGGCATGGCAGAAAAGGTGAGGAAGTTCGGGCTGGGGTTTGTAGCTAACCCGCAGGATGTAAAGGCAGTCAAAGAGATTGTATTAAAGGTTTTAGCCCATCCGGAATTGTTGGAAGAGTGCAGAAAGAATATGCTTAAAAAGGCAGAAGAATATAAATGGGAGCAGGCTGTTAAGGTGCTGGACAGAATATATCGATAAATGCCTAATTTATATGTTTGAGGGTTATCAATGAAAGTAAAAATAAGCGCGAGGCAATTAAAAAGTTATTTGTTTGGGCTGTTAGTAATATCCTTTAATTTTGGGGACTATTTCAAGATAGCAGGAAGGGCGTATTCGCAATACATCGCGGCTGTATTAATGCTTCTTTCAATCCCTGAATTGATGGGGGTATTCCGTCAATATAAGAAGCAGGGGCAGGAAAAGAGAATCGTCCTGTTCCTCGTTGTATTTTGGGCAGCCGCCAGTATGGTCCAAGTATTTTGGGTTGGGGATATTGCTTCATGGAAACTGGGGATACGCAGCCTTTTTATCAACTTATTTATCTGCTTTGAAATGTGCGTTTTGTTCAGGAATAACCAGGAATATCTTTTGGTGATGAAAAGTATTGAGGTTTCGTTGCTGCTGTCGATTGCGGTCGGCTTATGTGAAGTTTTTGTGGGGATACATTTTGACACAAATGTGCAGGAGGCAGCGTTTAGAGATGAAATCAGAAGTTTCCTTGGAAACCCGAATGATTATGCTACGTGGATTATCTTATGCCTTCTAGGGGTCACCTTGTATTATGCGAAACGAAAAAGAAGGTATATCTGTATTGTGGAATGGGTTCTGGGCCTATTTGTCATTTACCATACAGGCTCCAGGTCCGGGATGCTGAGTGTTTTAACGGCTGTTTTCTTTATTATAATGGGCAATGCCTTAAAATTTGTTGGCAGCACAAGGGATGGCGCCACAGGTAAGAAAAAGGCGTTTCATGTATTGGGGATTGTATCGGCCATGGCGCTGGGAGGCCTGTTTTTATTGGGCGGCGATGTGGTAGCGATAATAAACAAATTCTCCAGCGCTTCAACCAGTGATGTGTTCCGTCTAAAGATTATTGAAGGCTCTTTGGGAGTGGCATTGAAATATGTCCTGATGGGGGCAGGTGCAAACCAGACAACATTTTATGTAGGGATTAATCCGCATAATTTCCTTTTAGAGCTTTTTGCGGATTATGGCATTTTGGTTGCAGCAGTGATTATTTATATACTGTGGAAAATTTTTATAAGGATGTTTGACGAAAAAGGAATCACAGCTTATGGGATTGCGTGTTACGCGTTTGTCCCCACGTTCTTGCTGATTAGCATTGCGTCCAGCAGTATGGCCCGTCTCAGGATCATGTGGGTTGTGCTGCTTCTGTATTACTTTGTCTCAGCAGAACAAACTAAGGAGCGTAAATCGCGGATAAAAATTTTGAACCTACACAGGAGGGTTATGTAGATGAAAGAATTGCGGGTTTTTCATGGAGTGTGCGAGATAGCAGGGCAGGCCTATTATTCGGTAAAAGGATTGATATATAATGGGATAAAGGCTTCCCATATGGTGCTTCGGAACAAAACTTTCAATTATGGTTACGGAATTTCCCTGAACATATATCGGAAGAATTGGTATTTATATCCATTTTACCTGCTGAAAATTTGTTTTTACGAATTGAAGATATTAAGGGAGCACAATGTGTTTCATTTCCATGCAGGGAGCACCATGTTGCTGAACCATGATTTATGGCTGTTAAAGCTGCTTGGGAAAAAAATCTTTGTTGAATTCCATGGCTCGGAGCTGCGCGACTATGCAGATGCAGAAAAAGTGAATCCTTATATACTGACGGAGGATTATACGGCAGGGCTGGAAAAGAGAAAGAAAACGGCAGCAAAAATATGCAGGTATGCAGACGGCGTGCTGCTGCATGACGATGAATTGATACCGCATCTTCCCGCAACAGCAAGGAATATTTTTGTAGTGCCATTGAAGGTGGACTTAGAAAGGTTTACGCCATGTTATGTGCCGGTGGAAAAGGAAAAAATATGTATTGTACATGCGCCTTCAAATCGGAAGGTTAAGGGAAGCGACCAGATTATTGAGGCAGTTGAATCTTTAAAACAGAAGTATGACCTTGACTTTATATTAGTAGAGAATAAAACGCAAAAAGAGGCTCGCCAAATATATAAGAAAGCGGATATTATTGTGGATCAGGTACGGCTGGGGACATATGGGGTGTTTGCGATAGAAGGGATGGCGCTTGGAAAGCCTGTCATTACTTATATCTCGGATGGGATGAAAGATTGCCTGCCGGAGGAATTGCCGCTTGTAAGCGCGAACCCAGATACGGTTCAGGAGGTTTTAGAGCGGCTGATTAAAGATGGGCGGCTTAGGCATGAAATCGGGGTTGCGGGAAGCGAGTATGTAAAAAAGTACCATGACTGCAGGAAAAATGCAAAAGCGCTTTGTGAAGTCTATACAGGAGAGATTGGGCCAATCAGAGGCAGGGAGGCGTTTATGCATGCTGCGGCCCAGGAAATATATGGATAATACGTCAAATATAAAGTCGTTTATTAAAGGGAGTTCTGTTTTATTTATTTCAAACATTATAATCAAGGGCATTCAATTTTTCCTGCTGCCTTTGTATACGAGTAAGCTGACGCCTGAGATGCTTGGCGTTTCCGATGCAGTTACAACAATGACAGGCTTCCTGTTCCCGGTATTAGTAATGGGCATGGATTCCGCATACAGCGCATTTTATTTTGAAGAGGAAAAAGACCAGCAGGATAAAGTGTTTTCAACCATATCGTTTCTGCTGGCTGTCATGGGGCTGATACCTGTAATTGCATGTTTCTTTTCAGGGCCATGGTCTGAGATATTATTTAAGTCTTCCGGCAACGCTTATGTGGTTGCGATAGCCTTGCTGGCGGTAACAGCGAACCTTTTATTTCTGCCGTTATCGCTTGAGGTCAGGCTTCAAAACAGGATGATGGCATATAGTGTGGCTGCGGTAGTTTCCTCGTCGGCAACCATCATATTGAACGTGGTTTTTTTAGTATATTTCCAGTTAGGGGTCTATTCCCTGATACTAAGTACGCTTATGGTCAATGTGCTGCAGGTTTTTTTGTTTTCTTTTGCAGTGAAGAAGAAATTTTCCATGCAGTATGTAGATCGGAAGTTGATGAAACAAATGCTGCGGTATTCCCTGCCGATGCTGCCGTCAGTGCTTTCATCGTTAATACTGACTTTGTCGGACCGGTATATCATTTTATTTTACCGGGGGGAACATGCTGTTGGGATGTATGGGATAGGGAGCCGCTTTGTTGCCATTTTGGGGGTCTTGATTTCTTCCGTCGGCACAGCTTATACGACCTTTGCGTATTCAAGTTATAAGAAACCGGAGGCAAAAGAGCAGTTTTCAGCCGTTTTGAATATCGTGTATGTGGTGATGGTGGGGATTGCATTTATTATTTCCATGTTTTCAAAGGAGATCATAGCGGTTATGGCGGCGGCTGAGTATGAAGCGGCATATGAGGTTTTGCCGGACATGATGTTTGCCCAGGTGCTGTATGTCCTGTATACGCTCACATGTTATGGGGTCTTATTTGAAAAGAAGTCGGCGTACATACTGTTGGCAACAGGTACGGCAGCAGTCGTCAATCTGCTGCTGAATGTTATTTTTATCCCACGTTATGGAATTATGGCGGCTGCCGCCACAACTTTTATAGGGTATGCGGTCATGCTCTTGATAAATTATATTAATTCACAGCGGTTATATCCCTGCCCGTATGGGATGAAAAAGATTATCCTTCATTTTGTTGGCATGTACCTGATTGTAAGGCTGGCGCTTGAAGGGGCTTTTGTATTAAAATTAGCAGTTACAGTTTTTTGCGCCATGATTACATTGTTTATTTATCGCAACAAGATTATAGCAGGGATAAAGATGGTAAGGGCATGAAAGTTGCTAAAGTTTTCCGGTATCGTATAAGGGATATGCGGAAGTTAAAATTAGACTAATTTGAAGGGAGAAATTATAATGCAGTACTTATTTATAATCTTAAAATTGATATTATTTTTTATATCTAATCTGGGCATCTGGGAATTTTTTAGAAGGAAATCTGGGATAAATATATTTTTTATTCCAGCCCTTTCAGTCTCTTGGCAGATTACAGTGTTATTTTGTGCAGGAATTTTAAATTGCTTGTTGTTGGCTGTTATGGGAATGTTTTGTGCAGGCATTATTTTGGCTATTTACTATTTATGTACAGATTTCAAAAATGTAATCCATACATATTGGAATGCAGGATATGTTTTTTTGGCAGTTACAACTTGCCTGGTGTTGATTGCCTGCAAAGGACAAATATTTATAGATTATGATTGTTTCTCACATTGGTCGCTGGTAGTTAAAAATATGCTTTTAACTGACAGGTTCCCATCATTTGAAGATGCCTTGGTTGTTTTTCAGGAATATCCTCTTGGCAGCGCATCTTTTATTTATTATGTTTCAAAAATACTGGGAGGTTCTGAGTCAATTCAAATGTTCGCCCAGGGATTTATGATGCTAACCTTTATTTTGCCTATTTTTAAATTATTGAAGCGATATGTAGTTGTTGGCAGCATATACCTCCTTTTGTTTAGTAATTATTTGTTCTGCTATAATATTTCGATTACGGCTTTATCGGTAGATAGTTTACTTCCTTTGCAGGGTATGGCAATGTTGTTTTTCATTTATTCGGAGTGTTTACATTTGTCTAATAGGGAAAATACCCTGGGGGGGGGTATATGCTTTATGGGCAATCCCATTTTTGTGCGCGTCTATTCAAATTAAGAATTCCGGAATTTATTTCGTAGCGTTATCATGCATATTGTTTGGCGTTTCCTTTAAGTATGATAAAAATAATATTAAGCAAAAGCTTTTTACCATTTTTGTGCCATTCATATCTTTGTTTTTATGGCATGCGCATTGCAGTTATTTGTTTTCTGACAGTTCCGTGTCAAAACATGCGATGACAATTAAAAATTATGGGCAAGTGCTTTCTAACAAGGATGGGAATGATGTCAAACTAATTTTAACAAACGTCCTAAAGTTTGCAATTACCGGAAAGAGATTATATGAAATTGTCCTTTTTATAGCTATTTTGGGAGCGCTTTTAGTTTTATGTAAAATTCAAGTAAGAAAAACTTATTTTAAGTTGGTTTTTCTGTCTGTTTTCATGTATGTTACCTATATGATAGGGACAGCCTGCATGTATCTGTTTTCTATGCCAGGAGAAGAGGCAAAGAATTTATCTGACATTAATAGGTATAGGAATTCTATTTTCATTGCAATATATTATTTAATAGTCCTATTTTCAATACAAATATTATCATCAATTGAAGACAAGAAAAAAAAGTGGATTTATTTATCGGGCATATATCTTGCATTATTTGTTATCTGGCGAGGAGAACAAGGGGGAGGAAAGGTTCCAGTAATTTTTAATAATTACATAGATGGGACAAGAACCCGTGTGGAACAGACAATAAAGGAGAATAATGTCCCGGAAAGCGCTTCATACCTTATCTGTGTCCCGGAAAGGTCGGCAGGTTATATATATCATATGTGTCGTTATATTTTATGGTCATGTGATATATCGCCTCGGACAATAACAGAAAAGCCCCAATTGGAGGATAGTGGGAATTATGAATATATTTTGATATTTGATGGGGAAAATCAAGTTGTCCAAGACTGGGTAAAAGAGAATTATCCAGAACAGGAGGGAAAGTCTGTCATATCGACTGCAAAACATAATGAATGAGATAATTCCGATTATTATTCCCGCTTATGAACCGGATGAACGTCTCATTACATTGATACATAGTTTCGTTGATGATGATACAGCCATAATCATTGTTGACGATGGCAGCGGTTTTCGATTTGACGGGATTTTTGAAAAATGCAAAGAAATATTAGGAGATAGGGGGGTTATATTAACACATAAAACAAATATGGGAAAGGGGCGTGCGCTTAAAACAGCATTTTCTTATGTTTTAGAAGCCTATCCGGGGGCATTAGGCGTGGTGACGGCTGATTCGGACGGTCAGCATAATAAGCCAGCAATCGATTCGGTTAAAGAAGCATTGCGCTGTCATCCGAGCAGCCTAATTTTGGGGTCAAGGTCTTTTGCTGGGGGAGGGATTCCCTGGAAGAGTATGTTTGGCAATAAATTGACGGTTAAAATACTTTCTTATGTGTCGGGAATTAAAGTCAGTGATACCCAGACAGGTTTGAGAGGCATACCCACAGAATTTTTGAGGCGTTTATTATATGTAAAGGGAGAGCGGTTTGAGTTTGAGATGCGGATGTTGATTGAGAGCCTTGGCAGATACCCGGTTATCGAGGTTCCAATCGAGACTATTTATGATTCACAGAAAAACCATCAGACACATTTTAATCCGATTGCAGATTCAATAAAAATATACGGCATTTTTGCAAATATGTTTCTGAAATATATACTCTCAGCCCTTTCCTCTTGTGTATTCGATGTTTTGCTGTTTGCCCTTTTTTGTTATTTTTTGGAAGCGATTCACAGTGCATTTTACATATCAATTGCCACTGCATTGGCAAGAGTTATTTCAGCGACTTATAATTATATCATAAATTATAAGCTGGTATTTCGTTCCGAAGGGAAAATGGTAGTGTCTGCATGGAAATATTTTTTGTTGGCGGTAATTCAGATGGGGTTGAGCGCTTTAGGGGTAACGGCAGGTGTGTATATAATGCCAGTGGTTACGGAAGTTGCTTGGAAAATTATGGTAGATACATTGTTGTTTTTTATAAGCTACCATGTTCAGCAGAAGTATATTTTTCATAAAGTATAATGATGATAAAAGATCCGCGTAAAATCCACACTTGAATTTCTGCCGCAATTATGTTATATTGAACATAAAGAAAGGCATCTGCGGGAACAGATGCCTCTCCAACGGATAGTATCCTACTCCAAAAGTGGATGCTCCCAAGCATATGGATCAATGTCCGAAAGGACACCGCCTAGCCTGTTTGCACGACAGGTTAGGTATTTTTATTTTCGCTTGTTTTTCCTATCTATGTAGGCAAGCAACGCTATCAGTAGAGTTCCGAAAGATACCAACAGAGCCAGTATTCCCAGAAAAACCATAATGGTTTCATAATCTGTCATCAGCGTCACCTCCCATCTGGTGTAAGTCCGGCTAATCGTAGATTACACCGGCTAAATATACAGTGACAGCTTGGGAGGCTACCACCCCGTCGAAGGGCCTTCCGTATAGAAATTTTAACATACCTTGTACATGTATTCAAGAAATAATTAAGTTATATTTTACCGTTTTCGTAACCTGATTAAAAAAATAGAAAAAGTACGTTTTAGAGCTGTGCGTTGTTATGTAAGGTTGACAGTAAAGGGATAATTGAGTATTATGTTTCAGGAGGATTTCAGTTGATATCTGCAATATAAGTTGGATATGTAGGTATTGGCAGTGGGAATAGTTTTTCATTAAGGAAGGTCAATTGGTGATGGCAGATTATTTTGTACATGAGAGCAGTTACATAGATGAAGGGGTAGAGATTGGCAAAGATACAAACATATGGCATTTCTGCCATGTCCAGAAGGGCGCTACGATTGGCAGTGGCTGCACGCTTGGACAGAATGTGAATGTTTCAAATAATGTTGTGATTGGAGATAATGTAAAGATTCAGAATAATGTTTCCGTGTATGAAGGGGTGGAGATAGAGGATGGCGTGTTTTGCGGGCCGTCCTGTGTTTTTACGAATGATTTGACGCCGCGGGCAGCATATCGGAGGGAGTATGGGAAGACGGTTGTGAAAAAAGGAGCCAGCATAGGGGCAAATGCGACCATTGTTTGTGGACATACGGTAGGGAGGTATGCCTTGGTTGCAGCGGGAGCGGTTGTGGCAGAGGATGTTCCTGACCATGCTTTGGTAATGGGCGTACCTGCAAAGCAGAAGGGATGGGTCTGCCAATGCGGATATGAGCTTTCAGAGACATTGATGTGCCCAGAATGCGGCAAGCAATATATTCTGGCAGATGGAACCCTGGCGGTGTTGAAAGGAGACGGATTAGCTTGAAGAAAATTGCGTTAGTGGGGTATGGGTATTGGGGGCCTAATGTGGCAAAAAATATATACCGGAATAAGAACCTGGAGTTTGCTTATATCTGTGATAAGAGACAGGAACGTTTAAATTTGGCGAAGGACATTTATGCGGAATCTGTGAATTATACAGTAGATTATACGGATATTATAGAGGACCCTTCGGTGGATGCGGTGGCGTTAGCCGTTGAGACGAGCGCACATTATGAACTGGCGAAAATGGCGCTGCTGGCTGGCAAAGACCTCTATGTGGAGAAGCCGTTTACGGACAATGTGCAGGATGCGCTGGAATTAAAGTCATTGGCGCTGGAAAGAGGGCTTATCATCCATGTAGACCATATTATGGTGTACCATCCGGCAATCCGAAAGATGAAGGAGATTATTGACCGGGGAGAAATTGGAGATTTTATCTGGATTGACTGTTCCAGGTTGAATCTGGGGCAAGTTAAGAATGATGTGAATTCCATGTGGGACCTTACGGTACATGATTTGGCAATTGTAGAATTTCTCACAGGAGGATCTAAAGTTAAAAGTGTTAAGGCCATGGGAACGAAGATGTATAGCAGCCGGTATTCCATCACACAGCTTATGGTGCAGTATGAAGATTTTTTCTCAAGCATGAGGGCCAGTTGGATTTCTCCAATTAAGGAGAGGAAGTTGATTGTGGCCGGCACTAAAAAGATGATTGTGTATGACGATGTGGATGTAGTAAATAAACTTGTGGTCTACGACAAAGGCTTTGATGTGAAGGAGGAAATGGAATATAGCCAATATGTCGTCAAGGCAAGGAATGGAGACGCCTATATCCCGCAGTTGAATGTCGAAGACGCATTGTATAATAGCCTGGAACATTTTAGGAATTGTATGGTTACCCGGGAACAGTCTATGACGGATGCAGATGCCGCGATTCGGGTAATTGATATATTGGAGCGTGCAGACGAGAGCCTGGATAGCCTTATACAGAGAGGGTAATACGGAATGAAGTTTATTGATTTAAGACGGCAGTATGAAAAGCTGGGTAATGAGATAAATGCAAATATACAAAAGGTGCTTGAGCATGAGCAGTTTATTATGGGACCGGAAGTTGAGGAGTTGGAAGGGGAGCTTGCAAATTACACGGGAAGGAAGTATGCTTATACCTGTGCTAGTGGTACGGATGCATTGGTAATTCCTCTCATGGCTTATGAATTGGAAAAGACGGATGCTGTGTTTGTCCCCTCATTTACGTTCTTTGCATCTGCGGAGAGTGTGAACCTTGCAGGGGGAACGCCAGTATTTGTAGACTCAAACAATGATTTCCTAATTGACTGCGAAGATTTGGAACGCAGGATAAAGAAAACGATTGCAGAAGGAAAGTATGTGCCAAGAGGGATAATTGCTGTCAATTTGTTTGGGCAGGTTTGCGATTTTGATGAAATAGGCAGAATTGCCCGCAAATACAATCTGTTTGTTTTAGAAGATGCGGCGCAGAGTATGGGCGCTGCTCACTGTGGCCGTAAATCAGGGTCGTTTGGGGATGTGTCAGCGACCTCTTTTTTCCCAGCAAAACCTTTGGGATGTTATGGGGATGGCGGAGCCGTCTTTACAGACGATGATGAATTGGCGGCAAAAATCAAATCCATCAGGGTGCATGGACAGGGCAGCGACAGATACAGCAATGTACGGATCGGGCTAAATGGGCGTATGGACACATTACAAGCGGCAATTTTGCAGCCCAAATTAAGGATTTTAGATGCGGAGATTGGTTTACGCCAAAACGTGGCGAAGCATTACACCCGGTTATTAAGTGGGAGTTTTACAACGCCGCAGGTTTCAGAGGGGAATGTAAGCGCGTGGGCGCAGTATACGTTGCTTGCGGACAGCGAGGCGCAGAGGGAGCAGATTGTTGAAGGGATGAAAAGCAAGGGGATTCCTATTATGGTCTATTATGCGACCCCGCTTCATATGCAGGCCGCATATCGTTATCTGGGATATGCGAAGGCAGATGTAGAGAATGCTGCGGCTCTCAGTAAAAGGGTGTTTAGCCTGCCGATGCATCCTTATCTGGAGGAAGAGGAAATTGTAGATGTCTGTAATCAGTTGAAACTTATTGCGGATAAGCAGAAATGAAAGTGAAGGTTTTGCTTATGCGATGTTAAGGCAGAAACAGGAGATAAAGAGGGTTAGGTTATGGGCTTGAATACATATAGTTTTTTCTTGTTTTTCTTTTTTATATTTGTATTGTATTATACGTTGTGTAAACGGTGGCAAAAGGAACTGCTCCTAATTTCCAGTATCTTTTTTATACTGTGCTATAGCCCCTTTTGTTTAGTATTGCTGTTAGTTGTTACAGTTTTGGCTTATGGGGCGTCTTGTTTGATTGATAGAAATACAAGCGGCGGGAAAAGGTACGCTGTAATAAGTACTGTGTTCTTTTTAGTCATTCTTGCAGTGTTTAAGTATCTGATGTTCGGCGTCAATATGTGGAATCGCATGACGGCGGCGTTGGGTGGGGGTGGAAACGTTATAACGCCAGGTTTAGAGATTATTCTTCCGGTAGGAATTTCATTTTACATTTTCCAGAATATTGGTTATGTCTGGGATGTATACAAAAAAAGGGCGCCTGCTGAGAAGAATTTTACCAAGTATTTACTGTTTATAAGCTACTTTCCCAAATTTACAGTGGGCCCGATTGAACGTGCGCAAGGCTTTATGCCCCAAATGCAGCATAAAACACGTGAATTTTCTTATGCCAATGTGGTAGCTGGGTTAAGGGTTATCATGGTAGGATTGTTTAAAAAGGTTGCTGTGGCAGATGTTTTGGCTCCCGTTGTGAATAATGTGTTTGACAATCCGTCAAAGTATACTGGCTTGCCGCTTATGTTTGCGACCATCTTATATACATTTCAAATTTATTGTGATTTTTCCGGTTATGCTGATTTGGCAGTAGGTTTTTCAAAAATGCTGGGAATTAATCTGATGCAAAATTTCCACAGCCCATATTTTTCAAAATCAATTTCCGAATTTTGGCGAAGGTGGCATATTTCTTTGTCGTCCTGGTTTCGGGATTTTGTCTATATTCCCCTTGGAGGAAATCGCGTAGGAAAAATGCGCCATATGTTCAATACGATGGCCACTTTTATGCTAAGCGGTATTTGGCATGGGGCGGGCCTTAAATTTTTGGCATGGGGAGGAGTGCATGGGGCATTGCTTTGCGCTGAAAATGGGTTAAATAATAGTCGAAAAGGGCATAAGAAGGACGTGCGCAGGAATGGCTTCGCTGAGGCTGCAAAGTGGGGGCTGACATTTGTATGCGTCTCTGTGGCATGGGTGTTCTTCCGGGCAAATAGCTTTCGCGGAGCACTATATATCCTTTCGCATTATTTCATTCAATGGCAGTTCAATCTCTTATATATTAAGGCTTCCATTGTTTCAATGGGATTTACGGAGCTGATGTGCATTGTTGCGTTGGCGTCTTTGGGCATGCTTGCAGTGATTGACTGGCTGCAGTGTAAAAAGCCAATTTCAGATGTTTTAGGTCTACAGAAGCCTTATATCCGTTGGGGGGTTTACTTTTTATTTTTGTTTTATATCTTATTTTGCAAAATGTATATGGCGGAATCACAGCAGTTTATATATTTTCAATTTTAGGAGGTAAAATATAAATGAAGAAGTTTTTTTTAAAGTTCTCTATTTTTTTAGCGGTTATTGGGGTTCCCTTTGGGATATTTAATGAGTTGTATAAAAATACAAATTACTGGAAAAGCACAAATGAAGTATATGAGCTAAAGAACCATCCCGACCAGATCTCGTTGCTGAACCTGGGAAATTCCCATGAGATGTCTGCCCTTCGTTATGAGAAATATTATCAGGGTATTTCCAATAATTTCGCGACCTCTTCACAGCCGTTTTATTACAGTTATCAGGTGTTGAGAAATGTAAAGGGCAGTATTTCAGACGGTGCGGTTGTGCTGATCCCTATTTCATATTTTGATTGGTATTACGATTGGAGAGAGCTTTTTACAAAGATAAAGACGTATAACAACCGATATTATAGTTTTTTAACGCCAAGCCAAATGTATAATTATGAGTTTGATACACATATTGAATGCGGTATTTTCCCCTTGCTGACGGCAAAAGGGAATGTAAAATATATTTTTCATGATACTAGGCTTCCGGACATTGAGGCAGAAAACCTTACAAGGTTTATGGACGGGGGAGCCGGCCATGCCGAGGATGTAGCTGAGTATAAATATAATTCCTGGATGGATGACGTCATGGAGCTTGGGGAGGGGAAAGACAGGATATACAAAGAGAATAGAAGGGATTTGGTCAAGCTTATAGAATATTGTTATAGCGAAGGCTATCGCCCCGTCCTGTTATGCACGCCGGTAACCTCCCTGCTCAACCAAAGGTTTTCAGAAAGTTTTTTGCAGGATTTTGATGAAAAGGCACAGGAAGTTTGCAGTTTATTCCCAAATCTGCTATTCTTAGATTATTCAAAGGATGTAGGGTTTACAGAGAACCTGCAATACTATGCGGACAGCGACCATATGAATTCTTTGGGTGGGGACATGTATACAAAGAAAGTCCTTAATGATTTGGCAGATGCAGGTGTGATAGGGAAAGAGATGTTGAAAGAGGAATGCGTAAGGTGAACACAGGGGAAAGGACAAAGAAAGCGATTTAAAAACATTTTAGGGGCATTATGGGATTACAGGGATAGAAGCAGGAAGGAAGTTTCCATGAAAGCACAGGAGAGCATAGAGCGAAAGATAAACCTGCCGGATTTATTTTGGAATATCATAGCGGAATGGAGGAGGCTTATATGTTTTGGCATATTATTTGCTGTACTGGTCTGCTGCATGAGGTATTTTTTAGACGTCAGGGATTACCATGAGTTTCAAAATATAGATATTGAGGAACAAAAAAGTAATTTGGATGAGAAAGAAAGGGAGCAGCTTGCTAATGCAGTCGATTTGCAGGGAAGGATTGATAAGTTTAACCATTATCTGGCGGAGTCGGCAGTCATGCAGATTGACCCTTATGCCAAGCCGGTAATAGAGCTGCAGTATTATGTGAAATCGGCTTATATTACGAATTATACTCAGGATAGAGGGCATGATTATACAGCAGAGCTGTTTTCCATGTATAATAATTATATCCAGAGCGGGGAGATGGCACAAAAGGTAGTTGACGGGACGCCGCTTTCTATCAGTGCGGAGGATTTCAGGGAATTGGTTTCCACGTCAAACCCGCGGGCTGGTGACAGCGGAACGATCTTTTTTTGTGTTAGTTTTGCAGATGATGGGACCCTTATAAAGATTGTTGATGTGATGAAACGAATGCTGGAGGAAAAGGCGGCGGAGTTCCAAAAGGTCGGTCCCCATAAGCTGCAATTGATTAGCCAGTCACAGAATACGATTGTAGACACGGCATTAGCGGATAGGAAGAACACAATTGCTAATAATGTAACAACGCTTAACATGCAGTTAATGAGATTGATGGAGGCTATGCCATCAGAATTGATAACATTATTTGATTTGGAAGTCAGGGAAATGCGGGGCGAAGGAAGGGGAGGACAGGAGCTGCCGGGCTTTCACATCAAATATATGGCGCTAGGCGCGGTGCTGGGGTTTTTTCTGATATGCGCCTGGGCTGCATACAGGATGTTTTGTGCCTCGAAGCTGCAATCTCCTAAAGAAATCAGCGACATGTACGGGCTGCGGCTGCTTGGGGAGATTGAGCCTTTAAAACAAAAAAAACGTTTTTTGCCGGGTGTTGATAAATTAATCGTTCAATTAAAAAATCGAAGGAAGAGAGCGCTGACGACAGAACAGCAGATAGGATTAATTGCTGCAAAAGCGGTCCTTTTATGTAAGAAGAAAGGGATTGGCTCTGTTTATATGACGGGAAGCGAATATGAAAAGGCGGATGGGACAATCTTGGATAAGCTGAAAAAGGAAATTTCAAGGCAAAATATGAAAGTCCAGGATGGAGGCAGCATATTGCGTGACATAAAGTCTTTGCAGGCAGGCATGGAGAACGGCTGCTTGGTATTGGTGGAACAGAAGGGTTTATCGGCTTATACTGGGATTTATGCAGAATTAAAGCTTGTGGAAGAATATCAGGGTGAGGTTTTGGGGGTTGTTGTTCTATAAGTAAGTGGTTAAGCCTGTAAAAGACAACATGGTTAGATTCAGGACAGGATGTTAAGGATATGAAGAAAAAACTGTTGCATATAAATTCATATTATATTTCCAGAGGGTTTTACTTTCTGTTTTTTGAAAAATTAAGGGAAGCGGGATATAAGATAAAAGTCTTTGTCTTTGCAAGCTATAAGAGGAAGATAGAACATGCCCAGGCTGCTGATTATATAGAGGTCAGCAATGATTTTTCAGAATTTGACAGATACATTTTTCATTTAAAGCATTTAAAAGTCTATAAGGATTTTAAGGCAAGGTATCCGGATATCAGGGAGTATGGTTTGCTCCATGCACATTCGTTATTTTCTAATGGCTATATAGCCTATAGGGTAAAAAGGGAGTTTAACATCCCTTATATTGTGGTCGTCCGCGGCACGGATGTAATGTGTTTTTTTAAAAAACTGTTTTTTCTCAGGAGGCTTGGCGTGAAAATCATGCAGGAAGCGTCGGCAGTAGTGTTCATTTCGCCTGCACATCAAAAGAACGTATATAATTTGTATCTTTCAGGCCATGAAAGGAAGGAAATAGATGAAAAAGCTATGGTAATCCCCAACGGCATAGATCCTTTTTGGCTGGAACATAAAAGACGTGAGGCAAGGCATAGGCAGGGAGCGCTGAAACTTCTTTATGTTGGGGAGGTTAACCGGAATAAGAACCTGCTCCTGACATGCCAGGCAGCCCAAAGCCTGGTAGAAGATGGCATGGATATTTCCTATTCCATAGTGGGAAGGATATCAGACCAGGGCGTTTATAAAAAATTAAAGGAATATCCCTTTGTTAATTATCTTGGTACGATGAAGAAGGAACAACTATTAGATGTGTATAACCAAAATGATATTTTTGTCATGGTTTCCCACAGTGAGACATTTGGCCTGGTCTATGCGGAGGCGCTCACCCAGGGGATGCCCCTGGTTTATTCAAAAGGGCAGGGGTTTGACGGTTTTTATGCAGAAGGTTATGTGGGATATGCGGCGTTGCCGGACAGTAAAGAAAGTATTTCAGGCGCTATCAGAAGGGCCAGCGATGAGTATGGGAGGCTGGCCGATAATTGCAGGAATGTGGGAGGGGAGTTTTCCTGGGATAAGGTTGTTGAGTCATATGAACAACTATACGAAAGTATAAGCGGATAGAATGTTGAAGGACGGAAAAGCTATGTCTTTATATGAGAGGATTAAGAGAAAAGAAGAAAGCATATCTGTGATGGGTTTAGGATATGTAGGGATGCCCATCGCTTTGGCGTTTGCCAAAAAGGTAAACGTAGTAGGGTTTGATTTGGACAGGGAAAAAATTGCGGCTTGCCAGTCAGGCAAGGATTTGGGTTTTGGGGTTGGAGACGCTGCTATTGGGAGGACAAGCCTACAGTTTACTGCAAATGAAGAAGACTTACGGCGGGCGAAATTCCATATTATTGCAGTTCCCACGCCTATTAATCAAGACCATACGCCAGATTTATTTCCTGTAGAAAGGGCTTCTGAGATTTTGGGGAGGAATTTGGCCCATGGCTCGATTGTTGTCTTTGAATCTACGGTGTATCCGGGAGTGACGGAAGACATATGTGTGCCTGTGTTAGAGAAAGAATCAGGGCTAAAATGCGGAGAGGGTTTTAAGGTTGGCTATTCCCCCGAGAGGATAAACCCTGGCGATAAAGCCCACCGTCTGGATAATATCCCCAAAATCGTCTCCGGGATGGATGGTGAGTCGTTAGAAGAGATAAAAAAAATAT
>CATLBW010000002.1 GCA_949879775.1 uncultured Lachnospiraceae bacterium | reverse complement strand
ATAGTGAATATTCCTTTTTGCAATCGTTTACAGACGAAACTTCCGCAATCACAGCATACGGCTTTGCTTCGTATGATTCAGGACAGGCTTCCCATAAGGGACAGTAAGTTTGATGATTATGTTGATTTGACAGATAGAAGGTCGCATAATCTTGACGCAGGTAGTTTTTCGACAAAAGGTAACAGAAGCAGCCAGGCAGATAAGCATATCGAAAAGCTGTTGACAAAGGCAAGATATATGTATGAATTTGATGAGGAAAGTGAGAACGTAGTTTTTTTAAAAAGAATGTTAGAGTTGCTTTCAAAACACGATATCAAACCGGTTCCTTTTATTCCTGCATTAAATTATTGTGTTGGAGTCGACTTTTTTGGAGAAGATTTTATACAAAAATATACGAAAATCTGTGAAAAAATTAAAAATTGTGTCAAACAGTATGGAACGCCGATTTTGGATATGAGTTTTCTCTTGGGAAAGGAATATTATTTGGGAGAGAGAATGACTAAGTTTCCCATAGCTGAGGGTAAAGAAAGAGAGATTACAAAGCTATGTGATTATTTGCTCCTTTGATTTTAGAGTACATTAAATTAGTTAAGGACTGGAAAAGATTATGGTTAGAAATGTAATTGAATATTTAATAGAAAGTGCCCGAAAATATCCTCATAAGATTGCATTGACCGACGAGCACGGAAGCATCACGTTTGCGGAATTGGATCGTCGGGCAAGAAAGCTGGCAAATTTAATTCTTACAGAATGCGGGGATATTAAAAATCAACCAATTGCCGTGTATATGGAGAAAAGCGCGGCATGTATCACTGCGTTTTTAGGAATCTTATACAGCGGGAATTTTTACAGCCCTCTGGATTTGAAGATGCCCGTCAGCCGTATAGAAAGGATTATGGATGTGTTACAGCCGGTGGCGACGGTTTATAATGGCAAGCAGCCAGAGCATATAGAAACGGCAGGGAAGATGATCCCCATGCAGGACGCGCAGCAAGGTGGGGAAATGGATTATGATGATATAAACTATCGGAGAATCCTAGATACAGACCCGGTGTATGTGCTTTTTACATCCGGTTCGACGGGGCAGCCGAAGGGGGTTGTCATCAGCCATAGGAGTGTGATTGATTATACAGAGTGGCTCTATGAGAAGTTCCGCTTTGATGAGAAGGTTGTCTTTGGCAACCAGGCGCCGTTTTACTTTGATAATTCTATTTTGGATATCTACTCTACGCTCAGGAATGGATGTACAATGAATGTTATTCCTGAAAATTTGTTTATTTTCCCCAAAAAACTGATAGAGTATATCAACCTGCATAAAATTAACACTTTATTCTGGGTACCGTCTGCGTTGATTGGCGTAGCAAATGCAGGCGTATTATCAGAAACCAGGATGGAACGGCTGGAAAAGGTATTATTTTGTGGTGAGGTTATGCCTAATAAGCAGTTAAATATATGGCGCAGGGAATATCCAGATCTATTATACGCCAATTTATATGGTCCGACAGAAATCACGGATGTCTGTACCTATTATGTTGTAGAGCGGGATTTTTTAGATGATGAGCCGCTTCCGATAGGCTTTGCATGTGAAAATACAGAGATATTAGTTCTGAATGATGCCGATGCGCTTGTAAAAGAGGGTGAGGTTGGCGAGCTATGTGTGAGGGGGAGCAGCCTTTCCATGGGATATTACGGGGACTTTGCTAAATCCGCAGAGGTGTTTGTGCAGAATCCGCTGAACGATAAGTACCGCGACCTGATATACCGGACGGGTGATCTGGTAAAATATAACCAATACGGTGAAATTGTCTATATCTGTAGGAAAGATTACCAGATTAAGCACCAGGGTTATAGGATAGAGCTGGGTGAAATTGAGACAATCTGCAGTTCGTTAGAGGGGATTGGACGTGTCTGTGCGGTTTATGATGATATTAATAAGAAAATCGTATTATATTGCAGCCTTGATAGTCCTGATAGCGGCCTAACAGAGAAAACTATTTATCAATGGCTCAAACAACGGCTGCCTAACTATATGCTTCCGGCGGTTATTTATATTATGGAGACGCTGCCTGTCAATGCTAATGGGAAAATTGACAGAGTGAAGTTAAAGGAGATGTTGTAAGGTTAAATAACGGTGAAGCGTTGTTAGATAATATGGAATGGAGAAGAAAATGGATATTGTCAAGGCAGAAAATACAGATTTGGGAAAGTGTGCAGATATTGTTTTTGCGTCTGAACTGGGAGCAAGATATTATCCCACCAGGGACGTCCTATACAGGCAGTTTTGTGAAGGGCACCAGGCAGGAGATAAGATTTACATTGCCAAAGGATCTAATGGGGAGATTAGCGGCCTTTTATGGTATCAGCAGGAGGGGATGTTTCATGCGTTTCCCTATTTGCACATGGTAGCAGTCCAAAATGATTTTAAAAACCAGGGAATCGGCAAGCGGTTAATGGATTTTTTTGAGCATGAGTCCCTGCTTGGCGGTTATAATTGCCTAAGGACAAAAGTCTTCCTGACGGTAGGAGAATGGAATCAGAGAGCAGTGCGGATGTATTTGGGCAGAGGATATCAACAAGTTGGTGAAATAGCCGGCTTATATAATAAAAGAGATACAGAGAAAATTTATATGAAGATTGTTACTGCCAGTCAGTTTCGGTGATTGGGAATATTAGGATATATTTAGGAAAGGGAATAAGGATGAGCGAAAAAATATTAGAAATTTTAAGGGAAATGCAGCCGTATGAGGATATTGACGAAGATTCTCGTCTGATTGAGGATGGGATTATTGATTCCATGATGCTGGTTCTGCTGGTTAGTGAGCTTGAGTCTGCATTTGGCTTAAAGATTCCAGAGGACAGGCTTCAGCCGAAATTTTTTGAGACGGTGCCTGTGATTGAGAAGCTGCTCCGTGAGCTGGCGTAAATATTTGGCTGGGGATGGTTGAGATGGCAGATGGGAAGAAAATAACGCGGGAAACAGAATTTATTATATACGGGGGAGGGGAAGTCGGCAACCGTTGTTACGGGAAATTAAAAGAGCAGGGCTATCATGTCTTTGCGGCGCTGGACCGCAATAAAGCAGGGGAGGGCATTGTGGAAGGGCTATATACCTGGAAGCTTGGCACAGAACCTACTGCTTGGGACAAGAAGGATTGTGTTGTGGTAATATGCCTTGCGAATGGGATGATTCATAAAAATGTCGCGGACACGTTATATGAATCAGGCTATCGCTACCTTATTTTCTTGCCAATGAGGCATTGCATAGATGACAGGAAAAAAAGGGAGCTGACGAAAGGTTATAACAGTGTATTGACAGCGGATTCTGATATGCTGGAATATACGGTTATCAATTATGATAACTATGCCGTTCCCGAACTGGATGCGGAAAACAGTATCATACAAAGAAACGGGCAGCATTTAACTGTGTGGATGCGGCTGGAGTTGCTGTTTTCAGAAAGCTTGGAATTGTGGCAGGGCGATAAGGGCAAGATGTATACAAAGGATTGCTATAAGGACAGGAATATTTCATGCGGTAATCCATGCGAGGGCTTATTTGATTATTATGCCATGAGGACAGGCTCCTATGATATTTATTTTGACAGTAAGAAGGTACATAAGAGCCTTGAGGATAAACAAAAGGAACTGGATTCGCGTGAGGAGCTGTACCGATTGTTTAAAAGAGAGTATGGGAAGGGTATGGATTTTTTTATCGAAGGGGCTCCAGAGGTTGTATGGAATCCGAAGAATTATTGTAATTTAGTTGGAGGCCATCATCGTACCTTATACTTATTGCATGAAGGCAATAACCTGTTTCCAGTAAAGATGAAACTGGATGACTTTCATAAATGGCTTCATGCAGGGGTTTTTGAAGAGTTAAAGCAATATATTTGTGACAATAAAATAGAACGGTTTTACGCGCCGCTTCCACACCCGTGCTTTTTGAATTTCCCTGCCTCATGGGAAGATACGGGGAGGTCAAAACTCGCCGATGTTCTGAAATATTTTTCCCAATGTGATATTTCTGGTATGGCTGTGTTGGATTGCGGCGATGACGAGGGGTATTTTGCAAGGAATGTGGAGCGGATAGGGGCAAAGGAAGCGTTATTCGTAAATCCAGATTTGCAGCAGGTAACGCTGGCGTGCCTGTTTCATCGTCTTTTGTATCGGGAAAATGTTCAGGTAAGGCAGGGATGTCTGGAAAGCCTTGTAGGCGGTAAGAGGTTTGATATTGTTTTTGCTCTGGGCAATGGGGGAGAATCTGAATTTTCCGAAAAACGGTTAGAATTGCTGGGGAAGTTATGCAGCAAATATCTTATCATGGAGACGACAAAGGAAAAAGAGCGGGAAAAGATTCAGGCATATACGGGGTTATGCTTTCGGGGATGTATCCATAAAGAGTATAAAGCCGGGAAGATATGGGAGCTTGGCGTCTACAGAAAATAGGGAAGATATGGCAAAATGCAAAGGATGGTGAATATTTATGAATGAACCCTTAGTAACAATTTTTACCCAAGCGTACAATGTGGAAAATTATATTAGGCAGTGTGTGGAAAGTGTATTGAATCAGACTTGCGGTAATTTTGAATGGATACTTGTCGATAACGGTTCTACCGATCATACACGGGAGATTATTCGAGAGTATGCGAAAAACGACAAAAGGATTAAAGCGGTGCGTGTTGAAAAAAATACGAAAGGTTTTTTTTATGATATGATTGTCGCTTTTGGCAGAGGAAAATATGTGGCAAGACTGGACAGTGATGATTTTTGGGACAGCAGGTATTTGGAAATATTGGTAAATGAGATGGAGGACAGTGGAGCGGATTTGGTTTGTTGTGCAGCGCTTGTTGTTGATGAAATTAATAATAAGGAATATTATCGTGAACCAAGCAGGGGTGATAGGCTCGTTACCAGAGAAAGTTTTTCAGAGCAATATTGCCAAATAGAAATCAATATAAATACATACTGGGCAAAACTGATGAAACGTGATTTAGTCACAAAGGTATGCGATGCTAACTGGGAACTTTTCAGAAAAGGGGGATGGTGTGGGGATACCATATTTATATATAGTTATTTGAATGAGTGCCATACGATTAAGTTTTTGAAGGATGTTTTGTTCTTTTACCGTATACATAAAAAGAACATGTCAAAAACAATGATGGATTTGCAATCCCTGGAGAGTTGTTTTAGGGCTTTTGATGTCAAAAAAAACTTGCTGCTGAAATTCCATGCATGGAATGAAAAGAACAAGGACAAAGTCTATGGGGCGTTTTGGGGAAGCGTAGATACGTTTTTAAGGAATATCATACAAAACGACATGTGGGATAACAGGAACAAAATAGAAAAGATGGGGCAAATATTTTCGGATGCGCGGGTGCTCAAACTGCGCAGGGAATATATGCCGGACAATGCATGGATGATTTTAAAGACACATATGGCGTGGTGTTATGTTAACATGCAAGAGGAGTGTGAAAATGCGTTCCTAAAGATGTTGATTGTTTTGGAGCCTGAATTTTTTTCCGAAATTACGCAGGAGCAGTATCGTTTCCTGCTTTCAGAAAAAATACTGCTGTCGCTTATCATCATGGGAGAGAAAGAGGAAGTATTACAGTATTTACAGAAACAGCGGATGGAAGATGTTGGCGGGTACGATGAGATATATAATATGTTGATTACTTTTAGGAGCAATATAGAGTAAGTATAGGAGCGGGTTTCGATGCAGCAATTTATCATTAGTCGAAATATGAGATATGTAATTTATGGGGCTGGCGGCAATTGTTATCATATTAAGAGGTTATTTGAAAATGCCGGCTTTGGCATTGAAGCAATTTTAGACAAACGTGCGGAAGAGATACAGGAAATAGAAGGGACGCCTGTGCATACTTTGGAGCAGTTTGCATCTATGGGAGGCGTAAAGAGTTCGTGCGTGATAATAATATGCATCAAAAATGTGTTTGGGCACATAGACATAGCGAGGAAGTTATTGGAGCAAGGATATCATAATATCATTTATAAACCGCTTCCAATTTTGCATGGGGCGCATGATGAAGAGTGGGACAGCATTAATGACGCCTACGAGATGATTGTGGAAAAAGGGGATTTGGCGAATCTGGTAGAAAGACGGATTTTCTGTTCCCGCAGAGGGCATATGGTGGAATTTAAGGATGAGCTGATGGCGGAGGAGGTTGGCAGCCATGTTCTGTGCTGGATTCCGCTTGAATTGGTATGCAATTATGACAGGGATGATGCGTTCGGATTACTGCCTATGGGGGCGTATTATCCCCTGACAGATTTGTACCGATATCTTTTTGGGTATGAGATGGCAGATGGGTGGGAAGAGATACAGGAGAATTATTTCTTATATTCTGCCGATTGGGTGGAGCGGTCCGGCAATCAGTTCTCCGGCAGCCTCAAGAAAAGCATGGTAAGTTCCCGGGTGGATGTTTTTGGGGCCATGCAAAAAAAAGCAGATATCGATAAAGAGTTCTTTTCAAGGAATGCAGTGTCGGTGAAATGCAAAGACAAAATTCGTTTTTACCTTTCTTCGAGCGGAAGGAACCGGGTGTCTTTCCTGGCGGCAAGAGGCAGCAGGTTTATTCCCGTGCATATGAGCAGGGAAGACTATGCCCATTGGCTGAACCAGCGTGCATTTGGAGCATTGAGGGAGTATCTTGATGAACAGTGCATCAATCAATTATTTACGGTTGTCCCCCATCCGATGATGGTATCATATGCGACCGAAACCGTTGATTATGCATCATTGTTCTGTATGTCGGTGATAAAAGAGATTTTTAAGGCATTGCACAGAAAATCTGCGTACCTGCGGGATGGTGCTTATCCTTACTATCAGGTTGATAGGAAGCAATACAGGCAGGAAAGGGATAATTTGAAAGTCTGTGCCGCGATAAAAGATGAAGGGCATATGGGACGTTTGCTGTTACTGCATGGGCTGGGCTGCATTCGGGTTTACGAGGATGAAGGGGCGGCGCAGCTTGGTGGAAAGCTGGATGAATTGTTTTATATCAATGACAGGAATTTTGTACTATCGAAAGACAGTGCAACTGCAGTCCGGCAGTGCCAGATACTGATAGCTGATTCGAGAATGGCTGCGCCGTTGCTAGAAGAGTTTGAGGGGGATACGGTGTTTGTCCTTCAATGGGGGGATGACAAGGGATTGAGTAATTATCAGGAGATATTTAAAAATAATAAATTGTTGTTTCGCACGGTCTGGCATATGGAACAAGTGTCAGGCTGGATGCTGGCAAAATGAATGGATGAGAGGAAATCTGATATGAGAGTGATTATTTTCGGATGTGGCGGTGTGGGGCTTACCGCCAAAGATAAGCTGGAAGACGAGGGTATGACGGTAATTGCCTTTGCGGACAATAATCAGAAGAGACAGGGAACCGTTATAGAAGGCTGCCTTGTGATACCTCCAGATGAGATTGTGGGCTATGAATATGATTATGTAGCGATTGCGGCATTTAAACATCAGTCCGCAATCCGCAAACAATTACAATCTTTGGAAATTCCGGACACAAAAATTATAATGCCGATAGAGCCTGAGAATAAAATTTTCAGAAACCCACAGGAGTATACAGAAGAAGGGCTGGTCACCTTAGCAAAAGAAAATTATGAATCAGAGGCTAATAAAAGGTTCCAGGGGTTACATATTACAGTTCAGGATGAAGTTTTTTTGGGAAAATTGGAGGAATTGAAGACGATCCTGAAGAACAATAATATCCCATTAGAAAAAGTATGTGTCGTGAAGGGGTCCGTCATGATAGCCTATGGTTTGAGGGCGTCTAAGAAATTTGAGGATATTGACGTCATCATGACAAAGGATTTGAGGGAATTCTATGGAAGAGGAAATGTTTTTATTTCTGAGGATATTGAAATGGTTGCAGTTGGTTATCTGAATGGCTGGGATGATGATGAGATTATCAACAATGCAGAAAGACATTTTATTTTTCATGGGTTAAAATTTATGACATTAGAAGATTTTTACCGATACAAGCGAGCAATTCAAATTGTAAAACCTAAGAAGATAGGGTTAGATAAAGATTTGCGCGTCGTGTCTGAATTTTTTATGCGACATGCAGATATTTTTACGGACATTCTGCCAGAAGGGCTGGATCTTCTTACGGTACCAACACAGGGAATATTTGTAAATCCTGCAAAGTATACAAAAGAGGAATTGCTTGCCCTGCCGCAGGACAGCCTGGAATCGGCGTCAACAAGGAAGTATAATGAGACGCATTTGCCTGTGGATGACGAATCTCTGTTTCTGAAATTGGACAAGTTAAAGCAGTTATTAAAAGAATTCAATATCCCGCGGGAAAAAGTGTGCGTTGTCAGAGGGGCAGTGATGGCAGCCTATGGATTGAGAAAGCTGCGGGAAGCAGAAACCATAGATATTATCATGACAGAGGATTTAAGGACGCTGTACGGGAGAGGCTATATCAGGCTTTCGGAAGACATATCCATGAGCGCTGTATATTATATGAATGGACGGGACGAAGATGAAATTATCAATAATCCAGACAAGCATTTTGTTTTCGAGGAATTAAAATTTATGAACTTAGAGGAGGTCTATGCGTTCAAAAAAGAGGTTCGTTTGTATAAATCATATAAGCAGGAGGTAAGGGAAGATTTGCTTCTTGTAAAAAATTTTTATCAGCGTGGAGGAAACGAGAATGGAAAACATAGAGAGAATTGAACAACAATTAAAAGAGCAGCGAGAAATCAACGAACAGTTGGTATCCCAACTACTCGTGCAGTTGGATCAAATTAATCTGATACAAAAGGAACTCATTTATATAAAAATCCACAGCAAAAATCTCAAGTATGAAGTACTAGGGATGGCACAAAATAAGGATGAGGTATTTATTCCTAAGTTTAGGGATATTAGTGAGACGATAGAAGATATTGTTGTACATAGGAAGTCGCTAGCCAGGTTCGGAGATGCAGATTTTGGGATTCTTTTTCAGAGGGAACGTGAGGGGATTAAATACCAGAGTCTGAATGCAAGACTTTCAGGGCGATTAAGGGAGGTGCTTCATTCCAGGCACCCAAGGCTTTTGGTCGGCATTGCGGATAATTACGGTTCATTGGATAAATATACAGAAGTTTCTGCGTATAATATCCGTACTTATATGACGGAGCCAGGTATCAGAAACGCACATGAAGAGGTTTTAGAAAGAGATAGGGTTTATGAAGATGCATATATATCGAGACCTTATGTAATGTATAAGGATAACAATACAGATGGTCCCCAAAAGCGCTTTGAAGCGCTCCGCCGAATCTGGGCAAACAGAAAAATTATCATTGTAGAGGGATGCCAGACGAGAATGGGTATTGGCAATGATTTGCTGGAGGGGGCAGAGGATGTAAAACGTATTCTTGCTCCTGCAATAAACGCATTTGATAAATATGAGGATATTTTGAAAACAGCCCTTGCCTATGCAGAGAAAGACACATTATTTTTAATTGTGCTTGGGGCTACGGCATCGGTTCTGGCATATGATTTAACGGTGTTAGGTTATCAGGCGGTGGATATTGGGCAAACAGATATTGAATATGAATGGTTTTTGGCAGGAAAGGGAGAACGTGTGCCTGTCCCGTATAAGTTTAATAATGAAGTTGACGGTGGGGAATATGTCGCGGAGTTCCATGATATGGCATATGAAAAACAAATTCTTGCTGTGATAGGATAAGGAGTGAAACGAATATCTGGTATGGATGAAAAACAATTTGCATTTATTATATGTTCAAATAATGGATTTGAGACAGAGGAGTGTCTGTTTTATATCAAGGAGCTTCATGTGCCGCAAGGCTTCACGTTAGATATTATTATCGTAAATGAGGCAGATTCTATGGCGCAGGGCTATAATGCGGCAATGAAAAGCTCGTCAGCAAAATATAAAGTGTATTTGCATCAGGATACGTTCATTTTAAATGAGGACTTTATTATGGACGTAGTGGATATTTTCAAAAAATATGAGCAGATTGGGATTCTTGGGGTGATGGGCAGCCGTTTCCTGCCGGATAATGCATATGCCATAACTGCCTGGAATACAGGTATAGTGGAACATAATGGCGTGCCGAAGAGAGCGCCTGGGTATATGAGGAAGGATCATAAGCCGGTCATAGTAGATGCGTTAGATGGGCTGGTTTTAATTACCCAGTATGATATAGAATGGCGTGAAGATTTGTTCCAGGGTTGGGATTTTTATGACATTTCCCAATGTTATGAATTTCACAGAAAGGGCTATGAGGCTGCTGTGCCATATCAGAAAAATGTTTGGTGTTTCCATGACAATAAATTCAGCCCATTAACAAATTATGATGGTTTAAGAAATATTTTTATCAGTGAGTATCAGGACGTTTACCCTTTTCAGGAAGAAGAGCGGGGTTTTTGTGAAGTTGATGAATATGAAAATTTAAAAAAAGAAATTTCGGTTATTATAGGACAATTGTTAGAACAAGGCAATATAGAGGCTGTCTGTGATATATTTAAAAATGATTATGCGAAAGGACATGGGGTCCTATTAGAATATGAATTGCTGGCAATGATTTATAAGGCAGAAAATGAGCAGGAGGCGCCGATTCGTTTCTACCAGGCAGGCATGGATAAGGAAAAGGCATTAAATAAGCTGCACCATCTGAGGCATCTGTTGAAAAGGATAGAATACAAAAAGGGCGATTGGGGAAGTATCAGCCAGGAGATGAAAAATACATACTCTGTATATGCGGTAATGATTGCGCTTACTTATGTCGTTGACAGGAAAAAAGTATGTGGGTTATTAAAAACAATTTATAGTTCTGCCACCGAAATTGCAATATTAGACAAAATGGAAAGGGCGGAAAACCAAACGGAAAGTTTCGAAGAAAAAACGGAGGTTTGGAGTAAGGGGGAGGGAAGCAGGGACAGAGAAGAACTCCTTATAATGGCGTCCGGGGAAGCTACGGCAGATATGGTAAGGGAGACGGCAGAGAAAAACAGTGATTATAATATTTTGGTTGTGACTGATAACAGCTCGTGGGAAAGGGAATTGAAACAGCTTGGCGCGGCTTTGAAGATAGAGATAAGAAAGGCAACGGCAAGGCAAATAAATTGGTATTATCAGGACAAAGTATATGATAGGTATGCCAAGGCAATCGTCCTTGGAAGGGATGCGTTGGAATATGCCAAAATATTCCAGGCAACAGATGTCATAGTAGAATGGTTTGTGGACAAACCTGTAGAGGGGTATATTTTAGATAAATTAAGCCCGAATATCAATGTTCTTGAACTGTAGATGAATGCAGCCTTAAAGGAGAGCAGATAACATGGATGAGCGGAAAATATGTTTCATTGCCTGTGTAACGGATGATATTTATGAACAGGAAATGATAAAATACATTAGCAGTCTGGAAATACCGGGAGAGGGGTATAGCGTGGACTATCAGTGCATCCGTGGAGCTAAGTCTATGGCCTCCGGATATAATGAGGGAATGCGAAGCAGCGATGCAAAATATAAGGTGTATCTGCACCAGGATGTTTTTATCTGGAACCGGCGTTTTCTGTATCATCTGCTGGAAATCTTTGAAGATAAGAGGATTGGCATGGTTGGGGTATTAGGTGGTAATGATATTCCAGATAATGGGGTTTTATATTCTGCCTGGAATGTGGGAATGGCTTATGCTTGCGACACCCAAGACGCAGGGGTTAAGCAAGGGCAGAACCCCAAGGAGGGTACGTGCCTGGAAGTAGAGGCCATAGATGGCATGATTATGGCAACGCAGTACGATATCCCTTGGCGGGAAGACTTGTTTCAGGGATGGGATTTTTATGATATTTCTCAGTCCTTTGAGTTCCGTAAACAGGGTTATGCTGTGGTAGTTCCATACCAGGAAGAACCATGGTGCATGCATGATTGCGGACGTACGAAGCTTGCAGGCTATGATGCAGGGCGAAAAACGCTCCTTTTAGAATACCCCATGTTTTTCAGGAATCCAACCTATCGGCAGGAGGATTTTTCATTTAACCATGAGCTGAAAGAGTTGTATGATAAGCTGAAAGGCACGATTATCGGGTATATGGAACAGGGTAATCTTGATGCGGCGTCACAATGCTGCCAACTGTTTGACGACAGCGATATTATGGACAGCGATTTATCTATAATAAAGAAGATTGTGTCAATCTGTGAGGCTGAGAAGCAGTTATATAACCAAAACCGTACCTGGCCGAAAGGGGAAGGCACATTTGAGTCAGTGCGGGGGACATATAACCGGGCTAAATTCATGTTATGGGATGTAGAGCGTAACCGGGATAACGGGGTGGGACAGTTGAAAGAAGCATTGCGCAGGGATATGTATAGTATGCCGTTGTTGGTGATGGCAGGGATTCACAATAGCTTTCATTTTAAAGAACTCTTATGCATGCTGGCAGAAACAGTGGAGGGTAAGGGGGATGCAAAGGATTTGCAGTATTTAGGGTACATAGCAAAACAGGTATTGTAACGGCAGATGTCAATAAGCAAGTTATTGGCGTCTAAGGAAATAGAGAAAATATGGGGTTTTTTAATGAATAAAATTATTATATTTGAGTCGCAGACAGATTCTTTACGCGCATTTGCACAGCTTATGGCAGAGGGGTTTCGTGAAGAAGGTTATCAGGTGTTGATGGCTGATATGCAAAATGAAGGGGAAACAAGAAAAAAGGTATATGCATTTACCGGTTATGGAGATACAGCGGCATTGTTTTTTAACCATGTTGGCTTGAACCTTTTGACAGAAGAAGGGATGAGCATATGGGACGAGCGGGATGTGGACTGTTATAATTATATTGTAGATCATCCCATGTACTATCATGCGGCAATTATTTTTCCTATCCGCCGCCTGACGTTCCTGTGTGTAGATGAGTATCATCAGAGGTTTATCGAGCGTTTCTATCCAGGGAAAGTGCGGAGTTTCTTCCTCCCTCTGGCAGGGATACGCAGCCCTGGTGGGATGATACCATTTGAGGAACGTTCTATGGACATTTTGTTTACAGGGGCGTATCTGATAGACAATAATATTGAATTCCATATTCAGGGATTGGAACAGGGAGTAAGGCAGATCTGGCTGGAATGCTATGAACTGCTGTGCACGCAGACATACCTGACCCTGGAACAGGGGGTGGAACGTTGTTTTAAGAGAAGAGGCATAAATTTGCCGGAGGAGGATTTGCGTGATACGGTGCGTTTGTTTCAAGACATGGATGGCATGCTCAGGAGCCGTGCGCGCGCCGAAGTAATAAAAACGCTTGCCAATGCAGGCGTTAGGGTGCATATTTATGGGGAAGGGTGGCAGTTTCTGGATTGCAGGCAGGAGAACCTTATTTTGCATGACAGGATTCCGTTTGATGAGACCATCCCACTCATTGCAGATGCGAGGATTATATTGAATGTGATGCCGTGGTTTAAATCAGGGGTTCATGACAGGGTATATTCTGCAATGCAAAATGGCGGCGTATGTTTGACAGATGGCAGTGAATATCTGGCCAGAACGCTTACGGATGGACGTGAAGCGCTGTTTTATTCGCTGGACAGCCTGGAGGAACTTCCAGATAAGGTTAAGTATTATCTGCAGGAACCTAAGAAGTTAGAGGAAATAGCCCGCCGGGGTTATGCGTACGTGAAGGATACGCAGACCTGGCAGCGCCGGGCGAAACATCTGGCAATGATTATAGAAGGGAATACGGATGGAAGATAAAAAAGTCGCAGCAGGGACACGCGAGAGAAATATAATTGTTACCGTAGGCGGAGTATCGGCTATGCAGGTTTTTGCAGAGCAGACGGCAGAGGGATTTCGGCAGATGGGTTATCACGTATTGCTGGTAAATGTGGGCGGGCAGGAAGAGATGAGGAGGAAGATTTACGCGTTTGCCGAAAAATACGCGGGGGGGGGTATAACGGCACTGTTCTTTAATCAAGCTGGAATGGATCTGCCGACGGAGGATGGCAAGATCATCTGGAATGTATTGGATATAGATTGTTATGACTATGTTGTAGACCATCCCATGTATTACCATGAGGAGATTACTTACCCGATCCGGAACCTGACGATTGTATGTGTAGATGAATATCATCAAAGGTATATAGAACGTTTTTATCAGGGAAAGGTACGCAGTTTTTTTCTTCCCCATGGAGGATGTTGTTATGAAGGAAGAGAGATACCTTTTGAGGAGAGGAGCATTGATATTCTGTTCGTAGGCTTTTATAAAGAGTGCGATGCAGAGGCTTATGGCAGGGAACTGGGGAGCGCGTTGAAGCCGCTTTGGCTGGATTGCTATAAATTGTTGTGTTCACAGACTTATATGACGCTGGAGCAGGGGTTAGAATACTGTCTGAGAAAAAGGGGAATCACGCTGCCCACAGAGGATTTGCGGGATCTTGTGCGTTTGTTTGCACATAGGAGCATGGATATCCTGGTAAAAAATTCTATGCGTGCTGAAGTGATAAAGACGCTTGCCAATGCAGGTATCAGGGTGCACATTTATGGGCCTGAGGCATGGAAGTCATTAAAGTGTAATCAGGAAAACCTTGTGCTCCATGGGGAGGTTTCATTTGGGGAAACGATGCGACTTGTAGCTGATAGCAAGATTTTTTTGAATGTGCTGCCATGGTATAAGGCAGGCGCACATGAGAGGATATATTCTGCGATGCTGAATAGGGCAGTGAGTTTGACAGACAGCAATGAGTATTTAAACCGCACATTGACCGATGGCAGGGAGGCGCTGCTCTATTCACTGGATAATCTAAAAGAGCTTCCGGGTAAGGTACAATATTATCTGAATCACCCAAAGGAGTTGGCAAAAATAGCCCACAGAGGTTACCTGTATGCGAAAGATAGGCAGACATGGCAATATCGGGCGAGACAAATGGCAAAGATTATGGAAAGAAGTGCAGACGTGGGATAGAATCATGAAAAGGAGATTGGGTATCTATTGAGCAGGAATAAAATTATAATATTTTTACCAGGGCAATATGATGCACTGTGTGTTTTTGCAAAGCAGATGGCAGAAGGATTTGCAAGGCTGGGATATCAGGTTTTGACGGTGGGGGACAGGGAAGAGGGCATGGCGCTGAAAATTTGTGCGTTTGCCGGATATGGAGATACGATAGCGCTGTTTGTGAACCATGCCGGCATGGTATTGCAGACTGAGGATGGGAGGATTATCTGGAACGAACTGGATGTGGATTGTTATGAATATATTGTAGACCATCCGATGTATTACCACCAGCAGATTACATATCCCATAAAGCGTCTGACAATTGTGTGTGTGGATGAATACCATCAGAAGTTTATAGGGCGTTTCTACCCAGGCATGCGAAGCGCATTTCTTCCACAGGCGGGCATACGAAGCGCAGGAAAAGAAATACCGTTTGAAAAGAGGAGCATGGATGTCCTGTTTGTAGGCGGTTATACAGGCTGGGATATTGAAAAGTATACCCAAGGGTTGGGAGAGGGCTTGAAGGGCATTTGGCTGGAGTGTTACGAATTGCTATGCAGCAGGGTCGATATGACGCTGGAGCAAGGAGTGGAATACTGCCTGAGGGACAAGGGGCTTACATTGCCTGAGGATGACTTAAGGGATACTGTGAGGCTGTTTTCTAGGATGGATGGTTTGTTAAGGAACCATGTGCGTGCCAAAGTGATAAAGACATTGGCAGACGCCGGGGTCAAGGTGCATGTTTATGGAGGGGATGCCTTTCGCTCCATAGGCTGTAAGCAGGAAAACCTCATCATGCACGGAAAGATTCCGTTTAAGGAGATGGCGGCCCTTATTTCGGATGCCAGGATTTTCCTGAATGTGCTGCCATGGTATAAAGCAGGCGCACATGAGAGGATATATTCTGCAATGCTGAATGGGGCGGTGAGTTTGACAGACAGTAATGAGTATTTAGAAAGGACGCTGTCAAATGGCAGTAATGTATTATTTTATTCCTTGGACAACCTGGAGGAACTTCCAGATAAGGTAAATTATTATCTGTGCCATACTGAGGAAACGAAGGAAATAGCGTATCAAGGTTATCTGTATGCCAAGGATGCGCAGACCTGGCAGCGCCGGGCAGGACAAATGGCAGAGATTATGGGAAGAGGCGCAAATTAGGAAATAAATATAAGGAGAACAGGTATTTATGGGCAGGAATAAGATTATTGTTGTTTTGTCAGACAAGTATGATTCTTTACGTGCTTTTGCCCAGCAGATGGCAGAAGGCTTCCATGAGATGGGATGGCAGGTATTGCAGGTTGACGCCGGGAATACGGAAGTAATGAGAAATGCGATCTATGCATTTGCTGGTAAAGGTGATACGTCTGCATTATTTTTCAATCAAATTGGAATGGCCCTGCCGATAGAAGGTGGGAAAATTATCTGGAATGAGCTTGATATTGATTGCTACAATTATATTGTAGACCATCCCATGTATTACCATATTGCAATCACTTATCCTGTCCGGCATTTGACATTTGTGTGCGTAGATGAGTATCATCAGAGGTTTATCAAGCGTTTTTATCCTGGGGGCGTCCAAAGTGTTTTCCTGCCCCTTGCAGGAGTATGCAGCCATGGAGAGACGGCGCCTTTTGAAGAGCGTTCCATGGATGTTTTGTTTATGGGTGGCTATACAAAGGACAAGGGGCTTAAGGAGCATCTCGCGGGGTTGGGGAAAGGCTTGCGGCAGATTTGGCTGGAGTGCCGCATGCTGCTGTATGAGCGGACGTATATGACGTTGGAGCAGGGCATAGAGTACTGCATGAAGAAAAGAGGACTCATCCTGGAGGAGGATGACTTGCGGGATACGGTGCGCCTGTTCGCAGATTTGGATGGTGTACTGAGGGATTATGTGCGTGCCAAGGTAATTAAGACGCTAGCGGATGCGGGAGTCAAAGTGCATATTTATGGAGGGGGAGACTGGGACAAGATAGAGTGCAGGCAGGAGAACCTTGTTCTTCATGGAAGGGTGCCTTTTGATGAGACGATACCGCTTGCCGCAGATGCGAGGATAGTATTAAATGTGATGCCATGGTTCAAGGCGGGAGCGCATGACCGGATTTACACGGCGATGCTCAATGGGGGCGTGTGCCTGACAGACAGCAGTGAATACTTGGACAGGACGCTGACAGACGGCAAGGAGGCGCTGCTTTATTCCTTGGACAGCCTGGAAGATCTTCCGGGTAAGGTAAAATATTATTTGGCCCACCCAAAGGAGTTGGCAAGAATAGCCCACAGAGGTTACCTGTATGCGAAAGATACGCAGACATGGCAATGCCGGGCAAGGCAATTGGCGGAGATTATGGAAGGAAACTCAGATGGAAGATAAAATCAGTGTAATTATTCCTTGTTACAATGCAGAACAATATGTAGACCGTTGTCTCAATTCTGTGGTGAATCAGACGATAGGGATTGATAAGCTGGAGGTAATCTGCGTCAATGATGCTTCTACGGATGGTACATGGGATAGATTGTGTGGTTGGGAGGCAAGGTATCCGGAAAGTATGTTGCTTATCAATTGTGAGAAGAATGGCAGGCAGGGGCGGGCGCGGAATATTGCGCTGGAATATGCTTCGGGTACTTATATTGCATTTTTGGATGTGGATGACTGGATAGAGACGGATGCTTATGAGAAATTGTATCAGCTAATCCGCAAGTACCGATGTGATATTGTACAGTTTGGGTTTGTGCGGGATTGTGGCATAGAAGATATATGGAAGACGCAAAAGCATCGTGAGAAAGAGGACTTCTATTTGGACTTTTCAGAAGAAGGGGAGCGCAAGAAGTTATTAGTGACTGCGCTTGTAAGTAATGGCTGCTGGGACAAAATCTATACGAAGGAATTTATTGAGGACCATAGGCTCCGTTTTCCGGAACAGCGTGCCTATGAGGACATTTATTGGGGGATAATGACGCAGCTTTATGCCAAGAACGCTTATTTTTTTAATGAGAAGCTATACCATTACTATGTCAATCAGGAATCTACTGTGCTCAAGAAAGACGAGGCATACCATATGGATATTTTTTATATCCTGAAAAAAGTGTGGGAGGACTGCAAAAGCAGTGGCTTATTGGGGCGCTATCCACGGGAAATAGAGTTAAACTTTCTGATTTATTATTATCTGGGGGGCTTGAAAGTCCTGGCATTGCGTTATTCGGATTTGAAATATAAGGAATACCGTCTAATGTGCCAGACAGTGATGGATATGGTTCCGCAGTATAAGACTAATCCTTACCTTTCACAAGTGCTGGATGATATGCAGCAGCTTCAGGTTTCTTTAATTGACCAGGATATTTCTGAGGAAGAATTTGCACAGGTGGTAGATTTATTGAGGAGATCGACATGAATGTAAAAATATTTACAATGACACATAAGAAATTCTGGGAGCCGGAGGATGGCATTTATGTTCCACTGCATGTGGGCAGGGCATTGGCAGAAGATTTAGGCTATTTAGGCGATAATACCGGTGAATCCATATCCGAACAGAATAAATATTTTGGAGAGCTTACCGGGGTTTATTGGGTTTGGAAGAATGAAACGGAGGCTGATATTATTGGCGTTTGCCATTACCGTCGCTTTTTCCTTAATGGACAGGGGCAGTTAATGGGCCAGCAGGAATATGAAGGGATTTTAAAAGATTATGATATTATTGTTTCCCCCAAAATAAAAGCAGAGACAAGCTACCTGGAATATTTTGGGGAAGCGCATAATAAGCAGGATCTTTTGATGGTGGGCGAAGTAATTGAGGAAAAGTGTCCGGAATATGCGCCGTATTTCCAATCGGCAATGGAGGAGGACACGTATTATTACGGAAACCTTATGGTGACGTCGCGCGAGCTGTTTTGGGCTTATGCCAGGTGGATGTTTGATATTTTATTCGAAGTAGGCAAGAGGATAGATGTAAGCTCCTATGATTTGTACAATCAGCGTGTATTTGGCTTCCTTTCGGAATCAATGGTGAAAATCTGGGCAGAGAAAAATGGCTTGAAAATTTATGAGGGTCTGGTTGGAATCACGGCGGAGAAAGCGGAGACGGTAGAGTTCAAGCTTGCTATGGAGCAGCTTGTAAAACAAAAGCAGATTGCGCAGGCCAGGCAGATGTTTTATGAATATTTAAAACTGCGTCCGGACGTGCGCCTGGAGCTTTCAGATATTAAGGGTGAGATTCCTGTTATCGAACAATTGCTGTATATTGCACAGGAAGAGCAGGATCGGGACATCCCTGGATTGATGCAGTTATCTATGGAACTGCGTGAGTGGATTGCGCATTACCGTCGGGTCATGGAATGTTTCATCCGTTTTTCTGGAGGAGATCCAAGGCAGGAAGACAGGGATTACATTCTGGAAAAGAATGTGTCCTGGGTTATGGCAAAGGTTATGCTGATAAATGCAGGGGAGGGGACGATTGATAATCCCCAACAGGCGGCACAGGCGCTATATGAAACGTATCAGGCAGCCGGAAGGACAAAGGATTGCCAAGGGTTGGAAAGGGGATAAAGTTGAAGAGGCTGATATTTTTTGTCGGTGTTTACGATACATTGGATATATTTACTTATGAATTGAAAAAGGAATTTGAAGCGCTGGGCTATGAGACGATGGTATTTGACGTGCGCAACATGCCGCAAGGCTTAAAGGAAATGGCAATGTTTGCGGCAAAGCCAGTGAAAGCGGTGATTACTTTTAATAACCTTGGATTTAACATGGAGCTTCATGCCGGTAAGAACATTTGGGAAGAACTCAATATTCCATGCGTTAATATTTTAATGGATCACCCGTTTTGCTATAAAGACGCCCTGGATCACGCTCCGCGTAATGCTGTTGTACTTTGTACAGACAGGAACCATATGCGTTACCTGGAGCGTTTTTATCCTGAGATACCTATGATTGGCTATCTGCCCCATGCAGGGAAGGAGCTGCCGCTCAGCAGGCGCCCGATTGCGGATAGGGAGATTGATGTATTATATGCGGGAGGGCTTTCTAAGACGCATGCAGGAAACATTATGGCTGATTTAAAGAAGTACCATAGTTTTGATGCAGAAGCCTTGTGCCTCAGGGCGTACCGGGATTTGATCGCGAACCCATTTAAGACGACGGAACAGGCGCTGGAAGAGGCATTGTCATCAGAAGGGCTTATGTTGTCCGAGAAGGAATTAAAGGATATAATAGCGGATCTACATTTTGTGGATCTCTATGCAGTTTCCTATTATCGGGAAAAAACGGTGCAGACCCTAGCGGAGCAGGGGATATCGATACAGATTTATGGCGTCGGGTGGGAGAATTGCCCATGGATTCACAGACCTAATGTAAATTATGGCGGTAGGATTCCGGCAGAGGAAGTAGTGGCAAAAATGCAGGATGCGAAAATCGTCCTGAGCACAATGACATGGTTTAAGGACGGGACGCATGACAGGGTGTTTAACGGTATGCTGCAGGGAGCCGTTGCGGTATCGGATACCTCAGGGTATATGAAAGAAGAATTTTGTGGTTTTTGCGATACGGCGCGTCCAAAGGAAGATAATCGGGAATTGATTTTTTTTGAGCTGGAGGAGCTTGATAAGCTTCCGGCTCAGGTACAGGAATTGCTGGATAACCCAGGGATGGCGCAGCAGATAGCTGACAGGGGCTATGCGAAAGCAAAGCAGTTCCATACCTGGAAGGAACGTGCCCTGGAATTGGAACGGGATCTTTTGTCGCAATTATAGAAGAGAATGAGGAGTCACAGGATATATGGGAGGAACAGGTAAGGAACCGTATAGGAATAAGAGAATACTGGTGATTACCCATCAGCTTTCAAGGACGGGGGCGCCGATTGTGCTTCTGGACATGGTAAAGGTGCTGCAGGGGCAGGGATATCAAATCGAAATGATAACTATGTTGGATGGGGAACTCAGGCAGGAGTTTCAGAAGATGGGGATTCCGGTGCGGGTGCAGGAACGTTTTATTGCACAGGCAGAGGAATTCTTGCAGTATGCGCATGGGTTTCAGATGGTGGTTGCCAATACATTAATCACGTTTGAGCCGGTACAGCTCTTGAAATATACCAAGATTCCAGTGCTGTGGTGGCTGCATGAGGGAAGGCGGTATTTTGAGCATTTTCAGACGGTATTGCCGGATTTTTCCAAGCTGCCATCTAATATCCATGTGCTTGCGGTCGGGCATACAGTACAGCAGGCTGTTTGGGAGTTATATGGGGTCCAAGTGGAAATCCTGCATTTTGGCGTGGAGGATTTTCCAGTGGTGCATAAAAGAGAAATGAATGATGGGAAGGTGCGTTTCCTCACTGCGGGAATGTACTCTAAAATAAAAGGGCAGGATGTGTTGGCAGAGGCAATCCGGCAGCTTCCGGAGGAATATTTAACGCGTGCGGAATTCTTTTTTTGCGGCAATGAGCAGATGTATGACGAGGAGGTATTCTCTTCCATCCAAAAGTTATGTGAAGACTACGAAAATGTGACTATCCTGCACCAATTATCCAGGGCAGAGACATTGGCATGGATGGAACGGTGTGACTGCCTTATTGTTCCTTCACGGATGGATGCAATGCCCACCGTGGCGGCGGAGATGATGATGAAAGGGAACCTCTGTCTGTGTACAGATGTGTGTGGGGTTGCTTATTACATTGAAGATGGTCGTAATGGGTTTACCGTCCCATCAGCGAATGTGGAAGCTTTGGTGGAGAAAATAACATATATTGTCGATAATAATAAAAGGCTTAGTTCTGTAAGGAGTGCGGGACGGAAGACGTATGAGGCGTATTTTTCTAAAGATGTGTTTGCCGACAGAGTCCAAGGGCTGGCAGAGCGTTACATGCATATAGACGGATTGGGAAAGGAGAAAGATAGGACGATGGGATCAGCGAAAACAACGGTTGTGATTACTTCATATAACCAAAAGGATGCATTGAACCGCTGCCTGGAGTGGTTGAAAGGGGTTCAGGGGATTGCCAATATAATAGTTGTGGATAATGGTTCTACGGACGGCACAGCGGAACTGGTTCCACAGCTTGGATATGATAATATTATTTTTGATGAGGGTATCCAGGGATGTGGGAAGGTGTGGAATGCAGTAGTTGATAATTTTGAGCTGGAGGATACGGTTTTATTTATGACGCCCGGGTATTATTTGGGAAGGGAATGTATTCGCCAGATGGCGATGGTCCTGGAACAGGAAACGTGTGGCATTGTCGGGCCGGTAAGCAATGGCTTGCTGTTCTTCCAGCATTGTGATGAGTTTCAATTGGGGGATATACAAGGTGCGGAGCAGCAGATGCTTTGCAGGGAGACAATGTCTTATAGGGCTTTATGTTTGGAAGACAGCATCTGGATGCTGTCGAAGTCAATTTTGGATGCTGAGTTGTTTGACGCCAGCTTAGTTCAACCGGAACATGTGCTGCAAGACCTGGAGTTGAGGATTGCTCGGAAAGGATATTGTCCAAGGGTGTGCTACCGGGCGTTGGCATTTTGTGATTCATCAGAACTGAATAAGGCGGACTATGAGGGGCTGTTGGGGAAATGTGACAGGGACGTCCTTAAAGATAAGTGGGATATGAATTACTTTAATCTGATACCATCTACACGTGTTGTTAATCTTATGGAGGAAGAGCGGGAAGCGCCTATCCGCGTTCTTGAGGTGGGTTGTGATTTGGGAGCGACCCTGTTAGAAATCAAGAACCGTTATCCTAACAGCCAGCTTTATGGTTTGGAGATTAATCCGGCGTCGGCTGAAATTGCCAAGTGTTTCGCTAAAGTGGAAGTTGGGAATATTGAGGATGAGGAGTTTCCGTTTGAGGGGGAATTTGATTGTATTATATTTGGCGATGTATTGGAACATTTGCGTGATCCCCAAAAGGTAGTGAGGTATTGCAGGCAGAAGCTTACGGAGCATGGCTATATATTAACAAGTATTCCCAATTTAATGCACATATCCGTAATGGAACAGCTTCTTCACGGCAGGTTCCATTATGATGATGTTGGGCTTCTTGACAGAAGCCATATACATCTGTTTACGTACTATGAAATACAGGCTATGTTTCAGGCAGAAGGATATAATGTCGAGGAGGTAAATATATCGCTTTTGGAACTTACGCAGGAACAGGAAGGGCTGATATCAAAATTAATGGCAATCTCGGAAAATGTCGATGAACAAATGTATCGGGCGTTTCAATATATATTGAGGGCAAGAAAAGCAGGATAATCCAGGCAGTGGCCGGAGTGGGATAAATGGATTTTGCGGAAAGGAGAGCCGGATGGATGTAAATATGGGACAGGGCATTTTAGCAGTGATAGTTGCCCACAATGAATTAGATAGTGTAAAGGTAAATGTTCAAATCTTGCTGAATGAATTAGAGGGTACAGCAAGTGAGATTGTCATAGTCGATAATTGCTCGGACGATGGTTTACAGGAGTGGCTGTCTGCACAGAATCAGGTATCTTATATTGTCTGTGATGAGAAGCCGGAAGGTTATGGGAATATACTGGAGGTTGTCAGGAAACAGTTCGGCAACGGCAGGGATCTGTTATTACTGCGGGCGAACTATTTTTTCACTCCTGGCAGTATTGCGCTGATGCGTGCTGGGCTGTACAGCAAGGAGGAGATTGCGGCAGTGGGACCGGTAGGCAATCTCTTTTTCGGGGAGCAGAAGGAATCAGTCGGAAATGCCTATGCTGAAGCTGTCAGCATACAGGCAACGCTTGGCAGTGATATTGTTGAGACAGCATATTTGGATTTGGATGTTATGCTGGTGAAGGCAGATGCTACAGAATACTTCAATTGTGATATAGCAGTCCCACCGGCAGTGATGCGAAGCTGGATGCGTGAGGTAATAAAACGCGGGCGTTGCCTGGCGGTGGTAAAATCGGCGGTTTGTTTTGCGGCTGTTAATACGGATGACGAGATTTACCGTGCTTTTGCCCCGGAGTTGTATAAAAGGGAAAAATTACATCAGCTATTGCACAGTTTTGGGGATGTTGCTTATCAGGGCGTTTATCTGTATAAATATCTGGAACCGGACATTTTGGCAGGAATTAATAAAATAAACAAATTCCAGGATAACATAAAAAACAAAAAGTTTGTTACATGGAATACAGACGGAGTGCTGTTATCAACGGACGAAGAAGCGGAGGAATTTAAGGAACAAATGGGGCGTCTGCCGCAGAAAGACGTATTGTTTGTCACGCTACCTTTGCGGAGGGGATATCAGGGAGCGTATGTCCATACGGCCGTTGAGGGATATATCTCGTGTTTAGATGAGGCACAATATATGGACTTAGAGCTTATTGTGAGAAAAGATGGAAAGGAATATATACCTACGAAAAACCGATATCCTATTCTGAATGCGGCAATACCTACGGTCTATGGCATTAAGGAAACTGATAAGCAGGAACTGGCGGATTTTCTCTGGAGCAGGTTCATATACCCCCTGGAGCAGGTATTGGATATTAAATTTCCCGAAGAAAATATAAAGTTCTGTATATGGAAAGCATCGTATATTATGAAGCAGAGGGATGGGTACAGGAAGTTTTATATGGATGTGATAGAGCGGGTAAAGCCGAAGGTTATCGTTTATTCCCATGGGCAGGACCCAATACTTGCTTATTTGAGGGATACAACCCTGGAGTTGGGGATTCCAACATTAGAGATACAACATGGAGTGGGAATTGTAGATACTTACCATAAAAATCTGGTGTATGCAGATGGACTTATCGTGTATAGTGAAATTGAAGCGCTAAAATGCAGGGAACAAGGGAATGGCAGTGCATTGGCAATCGGGAAACCAGGGGTTTATGATAATATTTCCCGACCGGAATATAAATACCCTGTGACGGTCATATCATTTATTTCCAGCATGGAGAGTGAGATATGCACTTATGCTTTAAATCTTGCAAAAAGGCTGGACAGTCAGAAATATCAGGTCGTATATAAGATGCATAACGTGGAGAAATGGAACGAGGAGGAAGAACGTCAGGTTGTAGAGATGGGGAGCCTGCATCTGTTACCGGGTTTCTTGGATATCAGGGAAGTAATAGAATTATCGGATATTGTGGTGGGAATACGGAGTTCTGGAATATTTGACGCATTAGTTTATCCGAATGTTAAAATAGTTGTTGTAAAAGATAAGGCAGTAAACTATAGCGAATCAGGAGTGAAAGAGGTATTACAGGGAGTTGCAGATACTGGGGATATTGTTATGGTGGAGAATGAAGATGAATTATACCAGGAAGTGCTTAGTTATGAGCGCAACACCATGTATCGAGGAGCAATTAACAATTTCTGGATCGCTGATGGACAGGAGCGGTTCCGAAAACTCATAGGTGACTATTTGTAAGGAAGACAGTATTCCAATGGATTGAATCAAGTTATAGAGAAATTTTTTTACAGAAAATATGGGAAGAGTGGGTGGCGACTATGGAATATATTAGATATGCGGATATTTCGGAAATTGAATGGAATCGATACATTGATATGATAAATCAGGTTACATTCAACTATACAGCACAATGGGTATCTTTTTGCCTGGAATATTCAAAGAACATTGTTTCAAATGAATCTTTTATTGTTTTAGACAATCGGAAGGTGATCGCGGCATCGGTTATTTATATTGAGAATTATTCTGGAGAACATCAAATTAGTTGGAATGGAGGATACTGTCGGGCGCCATATATAGATAGTGGATTAGAATATCGGATACAGGAAAAGTATGCAAAAAAAATTTTGTCATATATTGATGCAATAGCAAAGAAATATCAGTGTACGAAAATAATGTTAGAAGTTGATCCATTGGGAAACCCAGAGCAGAAAACCACATTTTATAATTATAATTACCTTCTAAAATATGGATATTTAGATGAGTCCGGGTTGACGCAGTTGATTGATTTGCGAAAAAGCAAAGAGGAATTGTTTGCCGACATTCGTAAGGGGCATAAAAGTGATATAAAAGGTGGGAGGATTTATGATGTTCAAGTTTATGGCAAAGATAATATGACAGAGCAGATGATAGAACGGTATAAGGAGATATATGAGGAGGATGCGGGGAAGGTCACAAGGAATTCTGAGTTATATCATTTTTATCTTGAATTTATTAGAAGTGGGATGGGCTTGGCGGCGTTTGGAAAAATTGGCGGGAAGGAAGTGGGGGTTGTTCTTATAACTATGTATAAAAAGACAGCCTATTATTCTTCTTATGCGGAACTTGAAACAGAATTAAACCGCGTGCCAATTGGACACATCCTTCAATGGGAAGTTATAAATTACCTTAAAGATTATGGAGTAGAGTTCTATGAAACAGGAGAGCAGGTCTATGGAAAGACACATTACAGTGTTCCGGATGAAAAGATAATTAATATTTCCAATTTTAAAAGAGGGTTTGGCGGCTATACGGTTCCCTTTTTTAGGGGAGTAAAGTACCTGGATGGTAGATGTGAGAGGTGAATGTTTGATGATATAAGGATTTGTGGAGGGATAAATGTATACAAAAATAAATCATGATATTTGTGCAGTGATAATAGCCCATAATGAAGCGGAATATGTGAAGTTGAATGTTCAGGTTCTTTTGGAGGAATTAAAGGATACGGCAAGTGAGATTGTAATTGTTGACAATTATTCCAATGATGGGCTTCGTGAATGGCTGACTGCGCAGAATCAGGTATCTTATATTATTTGTGATGAAAAATTAGAGGGTTACGGGCAAATTCTGGAGGTGGTTTTGGAACAGTTCGGCAAAGGGAGGGATCTCTTATTGCTGCGGGCAAATTATTTTTTTACACCGGGCAGCATAGGGCTTATGAGCCATATATTACATAGGGCAAAAGAAACTGCGGCGGTGGCTCCGGTAGGCAACAATTTTGCCGGTGAACAGAAGTGCTTTGTTGGGAATACTTATGAGGAAGCTGTTCGTGTAAGGGAGGCAATGAAGCCGGAAACCATCCAGACGGTATATGTTGACCCAGACGTTATGTTAATAAAGGCAGATACGGTGGGGTTTATTGAAACAAATACATCCATTCCCCAGGCTGCAGTGAGGGCATATATGAGAAAGGCATTACGACAAGGGCTTTCTTTTTCAATAGTCAAGAATTCGGTATGTTTTGCCCTTGGCGGCACAAAGGATGAACAATACAAAATGTTAGATGCGGAACTTTATATACAGGAAAAGCTGCATCAATTGTTATACAGTTTTGGAGATATTTGCTATAATGGCATATATCTTTATAAATATTTGTCGGTAATGGTGTTAGGAGGGTTCAATGAATACAATACATGGCAGAACACTTCAAAAAATGCGGATATCTGCACATGGACAAATGACGCTGTAGAGATGTCCACGGATGAGGAAGCGGAAAAAACATCCAGGTTAATAACAAAGTTACCAAAAAAAGACGTGTTATTTATAACAATGCCGGACAGAAAAGAATATGATGGAGCCATGGTCCATAGAGTTATGGAGGGATTTGTGGCGAGTATGGACGATGAGCGGTATATAGATTTAGAATTTGTCGCCTCGCTGGACAACCTGGAGAATGTCCCTACGAAAAACTGGCATCCTGTGGTTGTCACAACGATCCCTAAAATTTATGGTCTTAGTGAGGTAAATAAAGAGGAGGTCCTTGAGTTTATATGGGTGAATTTTATCCATCCGTTGGAGGAACTGTTGGATATTAAGTTTCCGGCGACCTATCTCGCCCATTGTTTGGTGAAGGCAGCGTGTATGCTGAAAGAGAGAGGGGCTTACATCAAATTCTACAGAGAAGTCTTTGCCCATGTAAGGCCCCAAATTATAATTTATTCCCATGGAGAGTGTATGTGGATGACGTATCTGCGGGATGCGGCTTTGGAAGCTGGGATACCGACTTTAGAAATTAATCATGGGGTAGTGGTGCCCGATACTTATCACAAACATTTAGTGTATGCAGATTATTTGGCGGTGTATAGCGAGGTTGAGGCAAGGATGAGCAGGGAACAGGGAAATGACAGGGTTCTGGCGATTGGTAAACCTGGCGTCTATGATGATGTTTCGAAACCGGAATATAAGTACCCGGTTACCGTTGTATCGTTTGTTTCCAGTTTAGAGAAGGAAATTTTGGATTATGCCGTGAACTTAGCAAAACAATTGGATAAGCAGAGTTACAAGGTCATTTATAAAGTACATCCGGCAGAAATATGGGGTGGTGAGGAAAAACGCCAGATAGAGGAGGAAACGGGAAACTTACAGTTTGTAGAGGGTGAGGTTGATATTAGGGAACTGATAAGTATATCTGATATCATTGTGGGCATACGCAGCTCCGGGATTTTTGATGCGCTGCCTTATCCCATGGTGAAAGTAATTACGGTAAAGGATAAAGCGAAAGATTTTAATGAGGCGGGGCCTAATGAAGTTTTACAGGAAGTAGCGGATAATGGCGATATCATTATGGTAGAAAATGAGGAAGGCTTATACAGGGAAGTCCTTAATTATAGGCGTAATACTATGTATCGGGAGGAAATCAACAGTTTCTGGATAGCAGACGCCAAGGAGCGTTTCCGTAAGCTGGTAGACAGTTATTTATAGTTTTGGAGGTTCGTGGATATGTATCGAGCAGTGATTATCGGGGCTGGGAATATTGCATCGGGGTTTGACTCTCCCGATAGCCGGGATATTTTAACCCATGCCCATGCATACCAATGCCATCCCGCCTTTCAGTTGACGGGGTTCTATGATAAGGATTATAAAAGGGCGGTCGAGGCAGCACATAAATGGGGATGCCGGGCTTATGGGACATTAGCGGAAGCCCTTAAGGCCGCAAAGGTGGTATCCTGCTGTGTGCCGGATTCATATCACAGGCAGATTCTTGAGAAGGCGGCTGCTTATGCGCCAAAGCTCGTGATAGCTGAAAAACCGTTGGCATCGTCAGTAGCAGAGGGGGAGGAGCTTTTGCGTACATATGGCACAGGGATTCCGCTTCTTTTAAATTACAGTAGGAGGTTCTTGCCGGAGTTTCAGTTATTGCGGGAAGAAATAAGGCGGTATGGGAAATTTTTAAAGGGAGTGGGATATTACGGAAAAGGTATTTTGCACAATGGCTCCCATATGATAGACTTGCTGAGGTTTTTGTTGGGAAGCGTGGAATGCGGCAAGATACTAAAAGCGGAAATTCGTGATTATGATGGAGATCCCAGCAAAGACGCCATCCTGCAGGTTCAGGGGCAGCCGTTTTATATGGCTGCAGTTGACAGCCGGATTGCAACTGTTTTTGAGCTGGATTTGTTTTTTGAAAAGGCCCGTATACGCATCGTAGATGGGGGAAGCTTGATTGAGAGGTATATGATTAAGGAATCGGACACGTATGCAGGGTATTATAATTATGTTTTTCAGGAGCGCGAACATGTAGATTACAGCCATGCCATGATAGGATTGCTGGACAATGCAAAGGATATCCTGGAAGAGAAAGGGACGCCTGCCTGTAGTATCGAAGATGGAGCTGAGGTATTAAAAATATGTATACAGATTAGAGGTGAGTCATTTTGAAAAAGGTTATGTTTTTTGCACGTGACCCAGGAGGGGCGAATGAGATTCGCCCTGTCTATGAGAAGATGAAAGAAAAATACCAAACATTGCTTTACGCAAAGGAATTTGCGTTTGAGAGATTCCAGGATGAAAACCTTCCAGTTAAGGAACTTGGGACATGTGGAGGAGAGACATACGAGGATATCTTAGCATTTTTAAAGGAAATGAATCCCGATGCCGTTATCACCGGGACAAGCCTGGACGATTTTACGGAGCGTTATCTCTGGAAAGCGGCAGAAACCCTGCATATTAAAGCATTTGCCATTTTAGATCAGTGGGTTAATCTTGGAATCCGTTTCTCGGGTTGTGACTATAGCAGGGCAGAAGAATATCATAGGCGGCGGGAACATCCATATCTCCCATATCGGATTTTAGCCATGGATGAATTGGCGAAAGAACAACTGCTAAAAGACGGCGTCAGCGAGGATAAAATCGCGCTAACCGGGCAGCCGCATTTTGACATGGTTCGTGACCAATTCCGGCGTGCCCGTCAGGTCTACGATAGAATGCGGTGGAATGTGGTATTTGTATCGGAGCCGCTACATCAGGATTATGATAACAATAGTGAGGCAGAATCTTATTGGGGATTTAATGAGAAGAGTATTTTTGGCAGTTTATACCGCAGCCTGGAATACCTGGCAGAAGCAAATGCATGTAAAATCAGGTTGATAATACGGCCGCATCCCAGGGAAAACCGTAAAGGGTGGGAGCAGGTTATCAAAGAGATGGGCAAAGACAGTGTCACATTAGAAATGGATACGGTAAACGACAGTTTTTCTGTAATAAAGAGTGCAGACCTTGTGTGTGGGATGTCATCCATGTTTTTGCTGGAGTCAATAATCTGTGGTAGGTCTGTGGTAAGCATTGAGATTGGGTTGAAAAGAGAGAATCCCTTTATCCTGGATAGGACGGGTCATTGTAGGAGCATTTTATCGGAAGAGGAACTTCAAAAGAAATTATTGCAAGTATATTCATCGTCCGAAGATGAAAATGCTAAAATACCCCGGGGGGGGGTATTGGAAAATATTATAGGGTATCCGAAAGGAATTTGTAATGCAACGGAAGAAGTCGTTCGGTTGGTTGAGGAGGAAATGGAAAGATGAGCATATTGGCAGTTAACGGAGGGGAGAAAGTCAGAAAAGAATTATTTCCGGCATACCGCGTGATTGGGCAGGAGGAGCAGCAGGCAGTTGCCAAGGTTTTAGAAAGCGGCATTCTTTCTAAATATTTGGGATGCTGGGCAGAAGATTTTTATGGAGGGCCGCAGGTTCAGGCGTTGGAGCAGGAATGGGCTAAGTTCTACGGCGTGAAACATGCAATTTCCGTAAATTCCGCCACTTCAGCATTATACTGTGCAGCCGGGGCGGTTGGGTTAGAGCCGGGAGATGAAGTAATAGTTTCCCCTTACACGATGTGTGCGTCCGCCACGGCTCCCCTGATTTATAATGCGGTTCCGGTATTTGCGGATATTGAGTATGATTATTATTGCCTTGACCCCGAGGATATTGAGCGTAAAATAACAGATAAGACAAAGGCGATTGTGGTAGTTGATATATTGGGCCAGCCGTACGACGCGGATAAGATTAATGAAATCGCCAGGAAATACGGACTGTATGTCATTGAAGATAACGCGCAGGGGCCGCTGGCAACATATCAGGGGAAATATGCAGGGACATTGGGGGATATTGGGGTGTTCTCCTTAAATTACCATAAGCATATCCATTGTGGAGAAGGCGGGATTATGGTGACAGATGACGATGAACTTGCAGAGCGAATGCGCCTTATCCGCAACCATGCTGAGGCAGTAGTAGAAAACAAAGGTGTTACAAACCTTAATAATATGATTGGCTTTAATTTCCGTATGACGGAAATCGAGGCGGCGATTACCAGGGAACAGTTAAAAAAATTAAAATGGCTGGTGGAGGAACGCAGGAGGAATGTCTGCTATCTTGAGGAAAACCTCAAAGATATTTCATTTCTGGCTATGCCGAAAATCCGTGAGGGATGCGAACATTCTTATTATGTCCACGCTATGAAATATGACGAAAAACAGACAGGTGTTCCAAGGCAGAGATTTGTCGAGGCAATGCAGGCGGAATTAATGCCCATAGAACTACGTGAAGCGGAGGGTGTGAAAATAAGCCTGGGATATTTAAAACCATTGTATACCCAGCCGTTGTTTGCGCGCAAGAGAGCATATGGGAATACCGCTTACCCATTTTCGGAAAGTGTAAATTATGATCTGGGAATTTGCCCGACGTGTGAAAGGATATGCAATTCGGAGACAATTTTCCATGAACTGATGCGCCCCTTTATGACGAGAGAGGATTTGGATGATGTAATCCTTGCATTCCATAAAGTGGCAGAGCATTTGGATGAATTAAAATAGATACCTTAATTGTTAGGAGGAATGGATTATGAAAGAAAATTGTCTTGCAGTCATTACGGCGAGAGGGGGCAGCAAACGTATTCCCCGAAAAAATATTAAGGAGTTTTGCGGAAAGCCGATTATAGCATATTCGATTCAGGCAGCCTTAGAAAGCGGCGTTTTTGATGAAGTGATGGTGTCCACAGATGATGAGGAAATTGCACAGATCGCAAAGGAATGGGGGGCAAAGGTGCCGTTTTTGCGTTCGGAGGAGACGTCTGGCGATATGGTGATGACACACAAGGTTATCTTGGAGGTTTTGAGCCGGTATAGGCAGGTTGGCAGGGAATTTGAAACAGTATGTTGTATATATCCCACCGCGCCGTTTCTCACGCCGGAGCGGCTTAGGGAGGGCATGGAGAAGTTAGAGACGTCACAGGCAGACGGGGTGGTGCCAGTGGTTCGGTTTTCTTTCCCGCCTCAGCGTTGTTTTGTCATAGAAAATGGGCAGGTTCAATATAAGTGGCCGGAAAACCGTTTGAAACGTTCGCAAGATTTAGAACCGTTCTATCATGATTGCGGCCAGTTTTATTTGCTGCGAGTAGAGCCGTTTTGTAAAGAGCAGAGTATGGTGCTTGGCAGGACAGCTCCTATTGTCATGGATGAAATGGAAGTACAGGACATCGACAATATAGAAGACTGGGAGATGGCGGAGGTGAAATACCGGCTTATAAGCGGGGAGAGGAAAGGATAATGGCTTTGCGCATACTTTTTCTTACAAATAATAAAAATTCATTAGGTTTGTATGAATGGCTGAGGGACAGATATTATGTCGAGCTTTATAGCGGGAAGTTAGGGATAGATCAGCTAAAAGCTATAAAACCGGACGTGGTTGTCAGTTACAATTATAAATATATAATTGACCCTGCTACCTTAAAATATCAGGGGGAAGGCATGATGAACCTCCATACCTCCCTGTTGCCCTGGAACAGGGGGGCAAACCCTAATTTTTGGAGTTTTATTGACAATACACCCAAAGGGGTAACGATACATGAAATTAATGAGGGGTTGGATAAAGGAAGGATTATCTGTCAGAGGGAGTGTTTTTTTGAGCCGGAAAAAGAGACATTTGTTTCCACCTATGAAAAGTTAAACCAGATGATGACAGAGTTATTGAAAGAGAAGTGGGAAGATATTGTTAATGGTATAATGGAACCTTTCCAGCAGCCGGAAGGTGGAAGTTACCATTCCATAAAAGATTTACATCTGCTAAAGTCTCAGATAGGGTTTGAGTGGTCTGATAATATATCTGAAGTTTTACGGCGATATGAAGAATATAAAAATCGTTAAATGAAAAGAGAGACAATATGTTGTATATAAGAGTCGATATGAACGACCGGATTGCTACCGGACATGTTATGCGCTGCCTTTCCATTGCAGATGCGGCGCGAGAGATGGGAGAGCAGGTAACATTCATTCTTGCAGATAACCAGGCGGTAGGGTTGATAGAGGGAAGAGGGCATAGGACATTCGTCCTGCATACCCCATGGGATGATAAGGAAGTAGAACTTAAGGCACTGCTGAAAATGATTTATGAAAATAATGTCAAACGAATTCTCATTGACAGTTACCAGGTTACGCCAGGATATTTAGGGACGCTGAGAAAATATGTAGAGACAATTTACATAGACGATACCAATGCATTCTATTATCCGGTGGATGCAATTATTTGTTATGCAAATTATTGGCAAAAGTTCCATTATGAAGAGCGATACACGGATGTAAAGCTATATTTAGGCGCGCAGTATACCCCGCTTGGAAAAGATTTCTCACATTGTATGGAAAAAGAGATTAAGCCATATGTAGAACATTTGCTCCTGCTTTCTGGTGGGACAGACCCTTATAGGGCATTAGATGGTATTTTAGAGAAAATCCATCGGGAAAGATACTCGCAAATCAATGTCATATGTGGTATTTATTATCCGAAATATAACGATTTGTGTAAGAAATATGAGAAGGATAAGAATGTATGTATATACCGTAATGTACCGGATATGGCACGGTTTATGCGTGATGCGGATTTTGCTGTTACGGCGGGAGGGACGACGCTCTATGAGTTATGTGCCGTGGGGACGCCTGCCGTTTCTTATTCTTTTGCTGACAACCAACTGGACAATGTGGAAAAATTTGATGCAGATGGCGTGATTTCCTATGCGGGTGATTTAAGAAGAGATTCCGTGATAGAGCGTATTGCCAGTTATCTGGAATATTATGGACAGGACAGGGGGGTGCGAAGGGAGAGGTCTTTAAAAATGCAGCAGTTAGTAGATGGAAAGGGCGCGGTGCGTATTGCGCAGGCGCTTATGGATTAGCGAGGGATAGATGATGATACCATATGGAAGACAAATAATAGAAGAAGATGACATACAGGCAATCGTGGATGTGCTGAAATCTGATTATCTTACGACTGGACCAAAGGTTGCTGAGTTTGAGGAATGCGTGGCAGGCTATGTGGGGGCCAGATATGCGGTGGCGGTATCCAATGGCACGGCAGCGCTTCATGCGGCGTGTTTCGCAGCGGGGATAAAGGAGGGGGATGAGGTGATTACCTCACCCCTTACATTTGCAGCATCGGCAAACTGTGTATTGTACTGTGGCGGCAAACCTGTATTTGCAGATGTTGACCCTAGGACATATAACATAGACCCGGAAGATATAAAACGTAAAATTACCGATAAAACACGCGCAATCATTCCGGTACATCTTGCTGGGCAGCCTTGTGACATGGACGCCATCCATAAGATTGCCAAGGAACATCACCTTATCGTAATTGAAGACGGCGCCCATGCGCTTGGTTCTGAGTATAAGGGGAGGAAGGTAGGCCCGTTGTCAGACATGACAACATTTAGTTTCCACCCAGTTAAGCCCATTACCACCGGGGAGGGTGGGATGGTTGTAACGAATAATGAGGAGTTCTATAACAGGTTATGCCTGTTTCGCAGCCATGGCATTACCAGGGACAGCAGCCTGATGACGCGCAATGAGGGAGGATGGTTTTATCAGCAATTAGAGCTGGGGTACAATTATCGGATTACAGATATCCAATGTGCACTGGGGTGTTCCCAGATGAAAAAGTTAGAACGTTTTCTGGGACGGAGGCGCGCATTGGCGAAACGATATGATAAGGCATTTTGTGATACACCCAATATCATACTTCCTTATCAGCTCCCGGAGACAAACAGTGGATATCACCTTTATATCATTCAGGTAGTTGGCTGTGACAGGCGGCAGGTGTTTGAAGAACTCCGTGCAAAAGGCATCGGCGTCAATGTGCATTATATTCCGGTATATTACCATCCATATTACCGGGAACATGGTTATCAGGATTGCCGCTGTCCCCATGCAGAACAGGTATATGAGCATATTATCAGCATACCGCTGCATGCAGGGCTGACGGAGGAAGAGCAGGATTATATTATTAGGACGATAAACCAAATATTGGATGGCTGCAGATTCTGAAATTTTTTATAAAAGCTATTAAGAAAAACGCTAAATTAGCCGATAAATACCCCAAATACATGGAATGTTTATTTTACCCCCGTGCATAGCACGATTTCAAGGATGAAAGGAGGGGATTATCGTGGCAGCGATTGATACAGCTTATCATTATTATTTAAGCACGTATGCTAACCAATCGGCATCCCGATATGATTCACACAAGAAAAGCGAGTTACGCAATATCTGTAATAAAATTGTTAAGATTAACAAAGATTCCCCCCTGTACAAGATTAAACGTTCAGAGGATGTACAGAAATTTGCAATCGATATCAAGGAAAGTACTCGCATAATCCAGAATGTAGTTGCATCTCTGTCCGATGCTGAGGAAGGAATCGGGAATGCATTTCAGAAAAAGTTAGCTTTTTCTTCTCAGGAGGATGTAGTATCCGCTGATTATGTCGGCAACAGCCGACTATCCGGTAATCCAGATGGTTTTACGATTGAAGTTAAGAATCTTGCAACATCGCAGATTAATCAAGGGAATTTCCTAGACAAGAATCGCTTGAACCTCAGGCCTGGTTCTTATTCTTTTGATTTGGAGAACAATACTTCGGCATATGAATTTCAGTTTACGGTTAATGCCGAGGACACTAATTTCTCTATCCAGAGGAAGCTTGCCGGTCTGGTTACCAATGCAGATATAGGTTTGAATGCTGCAATTGCAGAGAACGCAGACGGTTTAAGCGCCCTGTTGATTGAATCAGCGGCTACGGGTATCAGCCCGGATGAGACATTTTTATTTTCTATTTCCCCGCAGGGGAACCATGAGTCTATGGATGCGGTTAACGTCCTGGGTATAGACCATGTCTCCCAGGAAGCACAGAACGCTGTCTTTTTAATTGATGGAACAGAACATATGGCATATTCCAATAGATTTCTGTTCGATAACAATTTTGAATTGACGCTTCACGGCACCAGCCCTGAGGGACAGCCTGCTACAGTCGGTTTTAAGACGAATGCGGATGCTATGGCTGAGAATATACAGACATTGGTGGATTCCTATAATTCTGTATTAGAGACTGCTAACAAGTATTCTGGCAGCCAGCCTCAGAGCGTACAGCTCTATAAAGATATGAGCAGTACAGCTTTTGCATATCAGACCAGTTTGGAGAATATTGGCTTGATGGTAGGCGACGACGGCTCCATCTCAATAGATGATGAGATGTTAAAGCAGACGGTTTCTGCCGATAATCCTGAAGAGAGCCTTTCTGTCCTCAATGATTTTAAGAATCTGTTAAGCGCAAAAGCGAACAATGCTTCCCTGAATCCTATGAAATATGTGGATAAGATCCTTGTCACATACAAGAATCCTGGGAAAACATTTGCAACACCGTACATCACTTCCATTTATTCCGGAATGATGATGGATGCGTATTGTTAAGATAGTTAATACAAACAGGCTGTCTTGCATTCCTGTTTTTATGCGGAATGCAAAGACGGCTTTTGATGTTTAATAAAAGTTATGAGGTAAATAATAAATGGGATTTATTGAAGATAATAAGAAAATATATGAGGAATCTTATGAAAAATATGGGGACAGTTTGAAGTCATGCCATTGGGGTGAATCATCAATATTTCGTTATGAGAAATTGACCAATTTAGTGGATTTAAATGATGCGTCTGTTTTGGAAGTTGGTTGTGGGATTGGTGGATTTTATGAGTATTGTCTCAAAAAAAATATTAAAAATATTACTTATAAGGGAATCGATTTGGTGCAGGGGATGATTGATTTAGCAAAGAACAAATATCCGGAGGCAGAATTTGAAGTATGTAATATATTGGAACAGAAATTAGGGAAACAATATGATTATGTATTAATGAATGGGGTCTTTAATATGGCTTTCAGCACGCAGGATATGGAGCTAATGTTAGAAGAGGCTTTTAAATATTGTAAAAAAGCAATGGTATTTAATTTTATTTCTACTTATGTCAATTTTAGACAAGAAGAAATGTCATATCATTCACCACAAGAGATTTTTTCTTTTTGCGTGGATCATTTGAATCGAAATATTAGGATGGATCACTGTTATGAGAGATGTGATGTTTTTATGGTAGTATATCAAGAATAAAAAATATGCCCAAAATGTGAGGTCTGAAAATGTTAAATGGAAAAACAATATTGATAACCGGAGGAACGGGTTCCTTTGGCAAAGAATTTTTAGAAATAATTTTTAAGAAATACTTGCCCAAAAAAGTGATTATTTATTCCCGTGATGAGTATAAGCAGAGTGTTATGAAGAGGGAATATGCGGACAAGCTGGATATAAGCAGAGTGCGTTTTTTGGTTGGGGATGTACGCGACAAGGACAGGCTTTACCGAGCCTTTGCGGGAGTTGACTATGTCATCCATGCAGCAGCTATGAAACAGGTCCCGACTTGCGAATATAATCCCATGGAGGCAATTAAAACGAATATCCATGGCGCCCAAAATGTTATAGATGCGGCATTGGACTGTGGGGTGGAAAAGGTGGTAGCCTTATCGACGGACAAGGCAGTAAACCCTATTAATCTGTATGGCGGGACGAAACTGGTCTCTGATAAATTGTTTATTGCCGCCAATGCATATCGGGGTGGGAATTACAAAACGGTATTTTCAGTGGTGAGATATGGGAATGTTGCAGGAAGCAGAGGGTCTGTTATCCCAATATGGAGGAAAATAATAGAAAATGGCGGGGACACCTTGGGCGTTACCGATATGCGTATGACGCGTTTTTGGATTACGCTTGAACAAGGTGTGGAACTTGTTTTTAAGGCACTCCGCGAATCAAAAGGCGGTGAAACCTATATATCTAAAATCCCCTCTTTCCGTATCGGGGATTTGGCAGAGGCAATGCTTCCCGGATGTAAAATTGATGAGTTTGGAATCCGCGAAGGAGAAAAGCTACATGAGGTAATGGTAACGCGAGATGATTCTTATATGACATATGAATATGATAAGCATTACATTATATACCCTCACTTTGAATGGTGGGATTACAAAGAAAATCTTCTTCCAAACGGTAAGAAGGTTGAGGAAGGATTCGAATACAATTCTGGGAATAATACTGATTGGCTGGGAGTAGATGAGTTGAGGGAAGCGTTAAAGGGCATATAGCTTTTATCAAAGCGTTTTGGTAATAGTGTTATGGAAAGGGATAATGTTATGAAATATAAAACACAGCAGGAACAGTTTTGGGCAGAAGAATTTGGAGATGCTTATATTGAACGAAATAATAGCCAGGAGCAAGTGGCAGGGAATATAGCGATGTTTTCTAAAATATTAGGAAAGACTTCCGGGATTAAAAGTATTATTGAGTTTGGAAGTAATGTTGGTGAAAATTTAAAGGCCATTAAAACACTTATTCCGTCCGTTGAATGTTCTGCAATTGAAATTAACCATAAAGCAGCAGAGATTTTAAGCAACGATGATTTTTTTAAGCCGAAAGTAAAAGTTTACGAGACTTCGATATTGGACTATAAAACAGAAAATCTTTATGATTTTGTATTAATAAAAGGTGTTTTAATTCATATTAATCCAAATGAATTACACAACGTATATCAGAAATTATATGATTCGTCTAATTGTTATATCTGTTTTGCGGAATACTATAATCCAGTTCCAGTTTCTATTGATTATCATGGGAACAGTGACAAACTTTTTAAACGGGATTTTGCAGGGGAATTTCTTAATATGTATTCGGATGTAAAATTAATTGATTATGGGTTTGTATATCATGGGGATAATGTGTATGATTATGATGATATAACATGGTTTTTGATGGAAAAAAGATGAAATCATCAGTTGAGTTGAGCGAGAGGAAATAATTTTGAAGAGTGAACATTATGGATTTATATGAGCGTTTAAACCAACAGACCTATATTATTGCGGAGATGTCAGCGAACCATGCCGGAAGCCTTGAACTTGCAAAAGAAATCATACATGCGGCTAAGGAGTCCGGTGCGGACTGCATTAAGTTACAGACATACACGCCGGATACCTTAACTATTGATTGTGATAATAAGTACTTTCGCATTTCCGATGGGACATGGAATGGCGAGAATCTTTACCGTCTCTATGAGAAGGCGTATACGCCGTGGGAATGGCATCCGCTGCTCAAGGAAGAGGCCCAAAAGGTGGGGATAGATTTCCTGTCCACACCGTTTGATAATTCCTCGGTAGATTTCCTGGACGAGTTAGGGATTGAGTTTTATAAGATAGCATCTTTTGAATTAGTGGATATCCCTTTAGTCACGTATATTGCTTCCAAGAAAAAGCCGATTATCATGTCTACCGGAATGGCGGAACTTGCGGAAATCGACGAAGCAGTCAGGGCAATCCGAAGCCAGGGGAATCTACAGCTTGCGCTTTTGCGCTGTGCCAGCGCATACCCGGCAATTACAGATGAGATGAACTTAAGGACGATGAGTAATATGGCTGAGACTTTTCGGGTTCCTGTGGGGTTGTCCGACCATTCTATGGGTTCTGTAGGCGCCGTGACTGCGGTGGCGCTTGGCGCAAAGATAATTGAGAAGCATTTTTGCTTAGACCGTTCCATAGAGAACCCAGACGCTTCTTTTTCTATGAACCCTGCGGAATTTAAGCAAATGGCAGCAGATATCCGCCAGGCTGAAAAGGCAATCGGACATGTCAAATATGGGGCGGCAGAACAGGAGAAATCCAATGTTGTGTTTCGGCGTTCTATATTTAGCGTAAAGGATATTAAAAAGGGTGAATGTTTTACCGAAGAAAATGTGAGGATTATCCGGCCGGGTTATGGGCTTGCCCCTAAGTTTTATCCGCAAATCCTTGGGCAAACAGCGTTATGTGATATTTCAAGGGGGACCCCTTTGACGTTGGAGATGGCAGGTATGCCTAAATGATTAAAAAGTAGGATTATGTAATATGGAAGACATTTTGAGATATGCGACGTATGAAGATATGGATTTACTATTTCAATGGGCAAATGATACGGAAGTGAGGAACAACTCGTTTTCTTCTGCCCGGATTACTTATGAGGAGCATAAGGAATGGTATGGCAAGTTAATGGAGAGGAAGGACGTCAGGCAGTATATTTTCTTGCATGATGGAGCAGCAGTTGGGCAGATACGCATAGAGACAGAGGTCGGCATTGGCACAATTAGTTACAGCATATGTAAAGAATACCGCGGGATGGGGTATGGAACGAAAATTTTGCAATTATTGGCTGAACAAGTCCCTAAAGATTTCCCAGGACTCTGCAAATTGCAAGGTAAGGTGAAGAAAGAAAACGTCAAATCACAGTCAGCTTTTAAGAGGGCAGGGTTTGAAACGGCATATCAGCTATACGAACTCCCGTTAGGGAAAGTAAATAAAATGATATAATAAAAGGGGCTGTCGGTTAAGACAGCCCCATCTTTTGCCCTCTGGAACTTTCAATCTTATGAATTGAATCTCAGCAGGCTTACTACCATGTTATTCTGCTCTTCCTGTTTCTTCTGCATCATAAGCCGATACTGCTCTAATAAGCTGTTCTTCTTCATATCAGAGATTGCTTTCGGCATATCAAGGTCTTCAATACGGCTGCGGGACGCAGTTGTATTCAAGGATGCATAGGAATTATAATTCATGGTGTAGTCCAGACGGTTGTATGTGGCTCCCATGTCGCTTCTGGCAGATGAAACCTTATCTAGGGCGTTATCTATCACAGAAAGGTCAAAGTCTCCCGTCACATCAAAGTCTGCAATTCCCAAAGCGTCTAATGTGGCATTCGGCATATTGATGTCCATGCCGCTGCCGTCTGGTCCAGAAGCGACATGGGAACTGCCCATGCTTCCATCCAATAAGTTCATGGTATTAAAGCTTGTGTTCTTAGCCGCATCCGAAATTGCACCTTTTAGCTGGTCGATTTCCTGCTGCATCATTTTGCGTTCAGAATCTCCGTAAATTGCAGTGTTAGAAGCCTGTACGCCAAGTTCCCGGATACGCTGCAGGGAATCTGTAATCGAAGACAAACCGCCATCCGCGACATTCACCATATCCTGGGATGTTGCTGCATTGCGCTTTCCTACATCATAACCGTTACTTTGGGTCAATAATTTCTCGGCTATTGCCAATCCTGCTGCGTCATCAGCCGCTTTATTAATCCGTTTCCCGCTGGAAAGCTGTTGGTAATTCTGATATAAACTTTGGCTGCCAATACTGGAAATACTCATAAAATCTCCTCCTTTCTTAGCGTTGCGCGCTTTTGTTATATTATAGCAAGCAATAACCGCAAATTCAAGATTTTTCCTTAGTAATTATTTACAAGAGTTCTTTCATACGTGCCGTTGCCGGGGGATATTCCCCACATTTCCCATAATGCGCCTTTGCCGCGCCAATATTTCCAAGGCATTCATTTATTACGCCGATATTATAATGTGCGGCAAAGGAATTGACACCTACGTTTCTGCAATCTGGTTGCCGCAATGCTTTTTCAAATTCAGCAATAGCCATATCAAACCGGGCATTTTTCATGTAGATTAATCCCATTAGGAACTGAAAGTCCGCTGTGTCCCCAAATTCATGATAAATATTCTCAAAGAATAAGGCCTCCTGTTCCTGGCCGTTATTAATCAATGCATAGCCATAGGTTTCTACCATATCGATGACGTATTCAAGTTGTGGGTTCAAGTCATAAAATAATCCTTTTGAAAAATATTCACATGCCTGCCCGTACTCATGCGCCATATAAAAACTTTTGCCAAGCTGATAGAGCAGATATGGAACCTGTTTATCAAGTTCCGATATTTTTGCAGGGTCGTTATTATTTTGGCGCAAGGTTTCTATTTCAGATGTAACTGCTGAGAGTTCCTGTTCCAGCAGGGCAATATTCCTATGCGTCTTCTGTTCCCTAGCTTTGGGGGATAAATCATAGCCGGTATGCAGGAATGTAAAAGGTGACAGCCATGTTTGGTAATCATTGCCTTCGATTAGCGTTACCTGTTCGTGGATTCTTCCTGTATAGTGGAATCGTCTCCTGTCAAAAATACGGTTAATCCATTCGCGGTTCTCCTGGCGTACGCCATCTTTTGTAATCACATTCCGTCTGCGGATGCGTCCCACTGCATTTGGGTTTTGTATTGCCATGGCCGCCAGTTTCCGCACCTCAGCTTTTGAGAGCGGGTCTAAGAATTCATCGCTGTCTACGACCATTACTAAATCATGGCTTGCTTTGGATATCGCATAATTTTTGGCAGCGGAAAAATCATCCTGCCACGCAAACCTATAGAGTTTATCTGTGAAACGGCTTGCTATTTCCATGGTTTGGTCTGTGGAGCCGGTGTCTGCAACCACCAGCTCAAAGCCATATCCTGAGAGAGCTTTCAGGCAGCGACCAATATTTTTTTCTTCGTTTTTGGCAATAATACATACGGATAACATTTTTTTCCTCCCAGCAAGATATTACGTTCCTCCATTTACAAGGATATTTCAAAAACAAACTTCTCTGCCTCGTATAGGGGGCGCATTTGGCTGCCGAAAGCAGCGCATAACTCGGAAACCTGTTGTCTTTCTGTTGGTGATAGTTCTGCCGTACGATAATTAAATTCCCGGATTTGCATATGGCAGCAATCGCATAAATGGACAATCTGTTCAAGCGTCATTTTGGTGTGCGTCTGTTCCTGTACGTTTGCGCTGATGCATTGTGTGTTGCAGATACATGCCAAGATTGTTCCCCTCGCTTTCAGGCAGTTCCCAGCTTTTGCCAATAGTCCCTCATCCCCAGGTGATAATATCCCATCCATGATAACATAATCATACTTTCCGTCCGCAAGGATTTCAGGAAGGGGCACTTCCATGAAATTCCCGGAAATAACAGGGACGACATTCTTTGCGAGGCGTGCCAGCAATTCATGTCCTTCGATACCAAGTACGGCTGCTTTCGGATAACGGCTCTCAATCCGTGCCAGGGACGCGCCTAACTTACAGCCTATCTCCAACACGCGAAAGGATGGTTTGTCCGGCTTTACCATGTCTACTAACGCGGTTTCTATGCGGCTTGCGGGAATTAAATCTATCCCATATTTTTCCGCAAGTTTCTTTTGGTTTTCTTTTAATAATGCCAGAAACCGTTCCGGCATTTTTTGGAACGATTTGCTTCCATAATGGAAAATAAAGCTGTTTTTTACCAGACGGAGCTGATATCCTGCAAGCAGCAGGCGGATGCTTAAATCGTTGTCCTCAAAGTTCCCGGGAGAGAAGCGGGTATCCAGCGCCATAGGCGCGGCGTTTTTGAGCTGTGCTTGTTCTGCTTCCAGGACGGCGTTTAGGGCGTTCCTTTTTATCAGCATGGCAAAGCCTACCAGCCAGCTTTTTTTCTCATAAGGGTATTCCATAGGTACATTATTTTTCTTGGCAAATGCCAGCCATTCATCCGTAGTATCAAACTGCTCGGGGACTTGCTGGTAATTCACCACTTGGTTGGAAACGCTGCCGGCCGCCCCTATCCTTTCATTCTCATATAATGCCATCCGCAGCCAGAAAATAGCATTCTCTGGGACAATAGTATCATTATTTAAAAGAAAAATATTGGCGTTTTTCCCAGCAAGGGCTATGCCTTGGTTACAGCCCCGGGGAAATCCCTGGTTATCTTCATTTTCTATCAGTAGGATATCCTCTTGCTTGCGCAGCCATTCCTGGACGCCATCAGTGGAGGCGTTATCCACCACAATCAATTCATATGTTCCTGGGGCGTTATTTTGCCGGATGCTTTCAATACAGGCTTTCGTAAGTTCCCCGTGGTTATAAGACAGGATGATAATTGCGGTTTTTGCCACGGAGAAATTAGGGCTTCTCTCTAAAAGCTCCATTTCCTTTTGGCATTCCAGGCAGAAATTTTCTGCCCCCGTCCTATCTTCTTCTTTTGTGCAATGGTATCGTGCATTCTCATAACACAGCCAAGACTGGTTGATGTTTCCGTCCCTGTATTTATCTGCAAGCTTTTTGTAGCGTCTGCTCTGCTTTTCCATAGTCACTCTACCTCCGCAAGTTCCAGCATTTGTTTTACCCGTGTTTCGTAGGAAAATAATTCCTGTACTTTCAAAAATCCATGATATGCGATTTCACATCGTTCCTCTTCGTGGGTTAAATAATATTGCACTTTATCCAGTAGTTCTTCCGCGCTTGAGTAAAGGGCTAATTCCCTGCCATCTTCAAACTGCTCAGCCAGTTCCGGCTGATAATTGGACAGGAGGAACCCACCAGCTCCCATAATATCTAAGGCACGCAGTGGAATACCGCTTTGGATGGAGCGCAAGGTTATATTTAAGTTGATTTTAGACTGCCTGAAAACGTTAGGCATCTCATTTCTGTAATCCACTGTCCCCCCGTACGCCGCTTTTGGCGCCAAACTTGGATTTGACGCTGTATACAAAGATAATTTATATTTAGGGGCAAGGATATTTAAACATGAAATCCGCTCCATGGAAGTGATTTTTTCATTAAGCATTGCTGCATACAATTCGCTCTTGGAGGCAGAATATGGCTTTGGAAGGTTCATGGAAATGACGTCACCTATTTGTGCAATGAGATCCTCTGTCAGAAGCTCTTCCACAAAATTATAGCCATATATGAGCCTTTGCGCCTGCATGGTCCCTGTTAGGTATCCCTTCAAATATTCCGGCAGGTACTGGATTAGGTCATACTTGTTATTTTCATATAGGCTGCCTACGAAACTGACCTCATTTTTATGGGTTCCTGCATTGCCCGGCTGTGGGGTGCCTAAAATCTCACAATGCTTTCTGGTGTTTGCAGCCAACGGGAAATGGTAAAGATGCGGAAGCTTGTATTGTTTTAATTTCAGATACTGTATCCTGTCAAAAACAAATATATAGTTGTATGCGCATGCTGCCGCAGGGGAGCGCAGCGTCCAATGGGGGCAATCGTATACCCAGGAAATATATTTAATCTGATATTTCTCTGCTGCGCGGGCAAGCATTGGAAAGAAATTAAACGAAAAAATGCAATTGCAGGCATATGTTTGCATCACCACTGCCAATTGCCTGGAAAATTCCATATCTTCCTCATAATCCTGGAAAGGGATATTGCATTTTACTACTTCATATCCGAGCCGCAGCAATGTCTCCTCCATATCTTCCGCAGAATTTTCAAACCAGGTATAATATAAGATTCTCATAGCGTTCCTTTCTGAGAGATTGGAATGTCACGCTTTATCGTGACGCATATGGCGATAATTAAACGCCATCTATATATAAGACAAAAAAGTTTCAGAACTGTATTTCCATCAGCAAGTAGAAATACAATCCTGAAACATGCTATCTTTGTTCTTCAATCATGCTGTTATGCTAATGCTTTTGCTATGTAACCATCCAGTTTCTCTACAAAAGGAAGCAATTCTGATTCAATAACCTGCGCCAATTGAACTTCATTTTTAGAAACATAAGCGTCGTTGACATGGGTAACCATCTCGTTCAAAGCGTCCTTTGTCACCTGCTGTTCTTTCTCATTCAACAGTTCCAGTGTTCCGTTAATTACCTGAAGCTCCCAGTTGACGCCGCGGAAAATATGGTCTGCATATTCCTGGGTATCTTCCTTCTTATCACCCTTAAGCTCAGGTATGATCTCTTTTAATGCGGTACAAACCTTGGGGTTATAGTCCTTTAAAGCCTCTAAAGCCTCCACTTGCTCTTTACGATTATCTTCCATGATATTCTCGTCCTTTCCTGTAAAATACTCTGATATATATATCGTATGGATGCCTGGTTTTCATTAGCTTAATTTTTTTAAATTTCGCTAAGTTAGCTTCCATGTATTCTTATAAATTTGATATGCAGGTTCCGGCATTAATTCTTTTACTGTTTCCCAGTTTCCATCTTTTGCTTGCTTCCTCACTACAGAAGCACTGATAGGGCTGCCGTTATGTTCAAGCCTGGGAATCTCTATCAGTTCTATACCATAGCAGGGCAGTATGTATTTCATTTCTTCGTTATATTGCCGCGTAATGTTGTCAGTTGGCTCTTCGCCGACAAACCGTGCTGTGATGCCCAGGCGCGGCGCGATATATTGGCAGAAGATCTGCAGGTCGCTTGTTGCATCAAGTGCTGCTTCTTGTCTCTCGGACTTTTCAAAATATAAGGGCATTGTCTGGTAAGATAATATAAATTTTCCAGACGGCGCAGTTTGTACATTATGCCACAATTTTGTCTGTGTCTGGACCATGGCATATCGGTCGGCAAAGGAAATATCCGATCTGTCCTCTTCCACCACAAACACATACAGGAAATCCACGTTTTTCCTTGCTGTATCTAATAAATGCAGGTGTCCGTTTGTCATGGGGTTGCAATTCATCACGATAGAGCCGATTTTTGCATTTGGGGGCGTCGGAACTTGTATCTGTCGAATATATTGTTCTATAGCGGCATATTCTTCTTTTCCAAGCTTCTTTTTCCCAATTTCAATACGGGGGGGGGGTATTTTGGAGGCGCACTGTAATATGGGGTGAGATATATTCGGCTAATGCCTTTGCAATTGCCTGGTTCCCTTTATAATTAGTATGGATGGGGATGTCATAAAACCAATATTCTTCTCTTGTATCGAATAAGTTTTTTAAAGAAAGTTTGTTTCCTTCGGTATATGTATAAGTTCCTGAATGTTCCCGTATGGAAACTATGATATCCCCTTCGCGTATTGTAATACTATCAAAAACATCCCAATAGACATTAGGGGTGTTTCCCCCTACGACTATCCCGGTAATAGAATAATCCACACCTTTTTTCTTTAGTTCTTCTTTCAGGCAATAGAGAAACGTTTCTTTATCCTCCGGCACCGTATAGCCTTGAACAATGCAAGGGCCGATTACATATAGTTTCCCGGACATTCGTCCTTCAAAGTGTTTTGTTTCTAATTTGTGTCCTGCGATATGTTGTACACTTACTTCTTTAGAGGCACACAGTTTATCCCATTCTTCCAGTGTTATTTTGCGTCCATATACGTTCCGGCAATGTTCCAATTGTTTTAAGTCCCCGTTTTTCAAAACTTCTGGAACGGTGCTGTGACATGAATCTTCACCATATAGTTTGGGTTTAATTTCATGTTTTGCCGGTATGGTGACTGCTACAGAACATATTTTCCTGAATTTTTTGAAAAATTTTTGTGTTACCCAGGTGTAGAAATTGTTTGTAATGGCACGTACTACAATTTCCCACCAATATGTATCTATAATTTCCGCTGTTGCTTTTTTTGAAAATTTTCCATCATAAATAAGAGGATATCCCTCTGCATATATATTCATAAATGATGTTTCGGTCAAGGTGTTTTCTTTCACTGCCAACCTTGTTTGTGATGGATATAATAGCTCCCACTTCTCGCCGTGTGTTTCTATATAATATCCGCATCTTTTCATAATTAAAAAAAAACGGTATCCCCATTCATTTAAGTTGTATATCCGCACTCCTTTTACCTGTGGATAAACCTCTGAAAAAAACTCCTGCAATATATTACTCTCTATTTGCTCCAGATGATGCAATGTGGTATTTGTTTGTTCATGCGGGTCCCCGGTTTCCTTTGGTTTTTCTTCATAAGCAAAATACATTATTTGACCGTGCACATTAACAATTGGGATAAGTGTGCTTATAGCGTTACAATGAAACATTTCCTTTAAATCTTGCCAGATATTGTCATCGTCAGGGTGCAAAACGTATTTTTCCCGAAAGATATAATTTTCCAAGTCATTTGTGCCTAATGCGTTTAGAAACGTATCGTAACTAATGAACCCATAATATTCTTCCTGCTCATATACTGCGATGATATCATCCAAAGAGCCTTTCGTAAAAAAGTGGTTTCTGATAAGGGTGTGGCTAATTGCAGTTCTCTGTATTGTGAATACATCAGTATCTAAAAAACGAATCATTTTTCCTCCTATCTGGGCATTGCGTCTTGACGTACCGATTTGACTATAGCAGACTTTTTTACTTTATACAATTATATTTTTGCTATAGGATTAAGACAATAGATGAAAAGATTGCGTAAACGCAAGGAAAAGGTGTTGACGCAAAGCCTGGATTGTGCTATAGTAAACTAGCGATGGAAGTAGGTCTTTTTTTTATGCCTAAAATTAGAATTAAGTGGAGGTGGAAGTTGTGCGCACAAAAATTACATTGGCATGTACGGAATGTAAGCAACGTAATTATAACATGACCAAGGATAAGAAAACACATCCAGACAGAATGGAAACGAAGAAATATTGCCGTTTCTGCAGGAAACACACGTTGCACAAGGAAACGAAGTAGCATGTAAAGTGAAAGGTTGGACAGATTGTTCATCCGCCCCTGTATTTCAGACGCAAAGAGCGCGTCAGAGGAGGAAAAAATGGCAGAGACAAAAACAGAGAAGGCTTCAAAGACGAGCTGGTTCGCCGGCATGAAAGCTGAATTCGATAAAATAATTTGGCCGGATAAGAAATCGATTACCAGACAGACAGTGGCAGTGGTCGCTGTTTCCGTTGTCTTGGGCCTTATCATTGCCGTGGTGGATGTAATCATCAAGTACGGCGTAGATGCCCTGGTTAGTTTATAGGAGGCATAGGTGATATGGCAGAGGCAAACTGGTATGTAGTTCATACCTATTCCGGTTATGAAAAGAAGGTTAAGGAGAATATTGAGAAAACAATCGAGAACCGGCACCTGGAAGACCAGATTTTGGAAGTAAGGGTTCCGATGCAGAGCGTTGTGGAAATGAAAAACGGTGTGAGGAAGACTGTTGAGAAAAAAATGTTTCCGGGATATGTTCTCATTAACATGGTTATGAATGATGATATATGGTATGTTGTTAGAAATACCAGAGGCGTTACCGGGTTTGTAGGTCCGGGTTCCAAACCTGTACCACTCACTGAAGCTGAAATGAGGCCATTGGGTATACAAGTTGATAGCGTGGTTGTTGATTTTGCGGAAGGGGATTCCATCCGGGTAATCGGAGGCGTCTGGAAAGATACCGTGGGCATCATCCAGTCGATGAACCATGGCAAGCAGATGGTGACGATCAATGTTGACTTGTTCGGTCGTGAAACACCGGTAGAGATAAGTTTCACAGATGTTAGAAAGTTGTAAGATGCATATGGTTATGGGATTTCTTGGTATGCCCATACAAGAAATATTTAAGGAGGATTTTCCAAAATGGCAAAGAAAGTAGAAGGTTATATCAAATTACAGATTCCTGCCGGAAAAGCTACGCCAGCGCCGCCAGTTGGACCGGCGCTTGGACAGCATGGCGTGAATATCGTTGAATTTACAAAACAGTTTAACGCAAAGACGGCTGACCAGGGAGATTTGATCATTCCGGTTGTAATTACCGTATATGCGGACAGGAGCTTTAGCTTCATCACCAAGACCCCGCCTGCGGCTGTTTTAATTAAAAAAGCATGCAATATCAAATCAGGTTCCGGCGTGCCGAACAAGACGAAGGTGGCAACAATTCCTAAGGCGAAGGTCCAGGAAATTGCAGAGCTTAAAATGAAAGATTTGAATGCCGCATCTTTGGAAGCAGCCATGAGCATGATTGCCGGGACTGCGAGAAGCATGGGGGTTGAAGTAGGAGAATAGGCATCCTGCACTTAGCGAAACGTGGGAGGGGGCGCTCCCGATATTACCACTAGGAGGTTATGAGAATGAAACGAGGAAAGAAATATTTAGAGGCTGCAAAGTCCATTGACAGGGCAATGCAGTATGATACAGCAGAGGCAATCAGCCTTGCAAAAAAGGCGGCGGTTGCAAAATTTGATGAGACTATCGAGGCTCATATCAGGACTGGCTGTGACGGGCGCCATGCAGAACAGCAAATCCGTGGCGCAGTAGTATTGCCGCACGGAACAGGTAAGACCGTCAGGGTTCTGGTTTTTGCAAAGGGAGACAAGTTGGACGAAGCTACGGCAGCGGGCGCCGATTATGTAGGTGGGGATGAGTTAATTCCCAAGATTCAGAATGACGGCTGGCTGGATTTTGACGTTGTAGTTGCCACTCCCGATATGATGGGCGTTGTTGGGCGCCTTGGACGTGTGCTTGGGCCCAAAGGCCTGATGCCCAACCCGAAAGCAGGAACCGTAACCATGGATGTTACCAAGGCTGTCAATGATATCAAAGCCGGTAAGATTGAGTATAGATTAGATAAGACCAATATTATCCATGTGCCAATTGGAAAAGCATCTTTTACAGAAGAACAGTTAGCGGACAACTTCCAGACCCTTATGGATGCCATCATCAAAGCAAGGCCTTCCGCAGTGAAGGGGCAGTTTTTGAGGAGCGTTACCTTGGCTCCTACTATGGGACCGGGCGTAAAGGTCAATACAGCCAAGCTTGTTTAAAATGGATGTTGACATCTGAAATATACAATGTTATACTATACAAGTATTTCGCCGAAGACAGCAGGTGCCGAAGGGCGTAACATGTTGGCCTGCCGAGGGATTTTGCCAGATATATGTCTGGTAATGGTTTTTCGTTTTTAAGCCTCTTTGTCTTTCGGACAAGGAGGCTTTTTTATCTTATGTAACGCTAATGCGTGAAAGCGTCTTCCTATAAGATAAAAATAATATGCGCACTCGCACAAGAGGTATATATTGCTTCGCAATTGTGCTCGGCGCAATAAATCGTCCAAGTCCCTTAAGGATGAGGGACCTAGGGAGATGATGCGGACTTGTCCGCTTTGTTCCAAAATAGAAAATAAGGAGGTGCACGATTCGTGGCAAAAGTAGAATTAAAGCAGCCTATCGTACAGGAAATATCTGATTACATCAAAGATGCGCAGAGCGTTGTGTTAGTGGATTATCGTGGATTGACTGTAGAACAGGATACACAGTTGCGCAGGCAGTTAAGAGAAGCTGGCGTTACTTATAAAGTTTATAAGAATACCCTGATGAATTTTGCCTTCAAGGGAACAGACTTTGAGAGTATGTCTTCTTTGTTAGAAGGGCCGAATGCAATTGCAGTATCTAAAGATGATGCAACTGCACCAGCAAGGATTCTTGCAAAATTCGCCAAGAATGCTCAGGCGTTAGAGCTGAAAGCAGGCGTGGTAGAGGGAACTTTCTATGATGCAGAAGGCATTAAGGCAATCGCAAGCGTTCCATCCAGGGAAGAATTGCTCTCCAAATTGCTTGGAAGCATCCAGTCTCCGATTACCAACCTGGCACGTGTTCTTAACCAGATTGCTGAACAGGGCGGCGGAGAGGCAGCGGCTGCAGCAGCTTCGGCTGAGGAAGCTCCGGCTGCAGAAGAAGCGCCGGCTGAGGCTTAATGCGATTAGCGGGGTTTTAAGCGGCTTAGCGAAAGCAGGCTATCGTTGTTGAATGTATGTAATTGAAATTATAATAACAAAATGGAGGTAAACAATAATGGCAAAGTTGACAACAGAAGAATTTATTGAGGCTATTAAAGAGTTAAGCGTATTAGAGTTAAACGAGTTAGTAAAAGCATGTGAAGAAGAATTCGGCGTATCTGCAGCAGCAGGCGTTGTAGTTGCAGCAGCAGGCGGCGACGGAGCAGGCGCAGCAGAAGAGAAGACTGACTTTGATGTTGAGCTGACTGAAGTTGGACCGAACAAAGTTAAGGTTATCAAGGTTGTCCGTGAAGTAACCGGCTTAGGCCTGAAAGAAGCGAAGGAAGTCGTTGACGGAGCTCCTAAGGTTGTCAAGGAAGGCGCTGAGAAAGCAGAAGCAGAAGATATTAAGGCTAAGTTAGAGGCAGAAGGCGCAAAAGTAACATTAAAATAATTGCGGCCAGTATTGTAACGTGTAAGTGTAAAGAGATGGGCTTTCAGCAAATTTATTTTGCTGGAAGCCTACTTTTTTTGCTATTTTTTCTTTCTAAAATAGATTAATTGAGGGGATATATGCCATTTTGTGAGGCGTACGCTTCGTTTATAATTGTGTTGCTAATTCATTTTGGTTATGCTAAAATATATAAAAATAAAATAGGTCGCCTTGTGTGTCTTGCAGGAGGGATAATGAGGGGATATTTACGGGATTTTGGTTGTTTGGCGGTTTAGAAAGAATATAGGAGATAGGCAATATGCAGGCAAGTGTTATAGAATGGCTGGATAAAAACAGCGCTCAATACGGGGAACAACTGGCGATTTATGATGAACATGAGCAAATAACCTACCGCCAGTATCATGATAAAGCAATCGGGCTGGCAAAGAAAATTATTTCCTGTGGGCTTGGAAGCAGGCAAGCAGTCGTCGTGTATCTGGAAAAGGGCGTTAAGGCGCTGGTTTCTTTTATGGGAATTGCATATAGCGGGAACTTTTATTCACCGATAGATACTGATATGCCCAAGCAGCGTGTCAGTAAAATTTTAGAAGCCCTGCAGCCTAAAGTAGTCATCACATCTGCGGAATTAAAAAAGGGCTTTGAAGAATTTGATTTCCAGGGACAGTATATTTTGTATGAAGCTGTGGAGGCGCTGGCGCAGGATAGTGAAGTGGAAAATAGGAAGTCAGGCATTGTTGATACGGATTTATTATATGTTTTGTTTACATCTGGGTCAACAGGGATGCCAAAAGGGGTGAGCGTCACCCATAGGGGAGTTATTGACTGCATGGACTGGTTTACCGATACTTTTTCCATGTCCCAGGATGATAAATTTGGTAACCAGGCCCCATTTTTTTTTGACGCCTCTGTGCCGGATATTTATTTGAGCATGAAGCTTGGGGGTGCTTTATATATCATACCTAAAATTTTGTTTATGCAGCCGGTCCGCTTGTTGGAGTATATAAAAGAAAAACAGATCAACACCCTTATCTGGGTGCCGTCGGCGCTTATAGTTGTTTCAAAATTAAAAGCGCTTGCGAAGGTGGATCTGTCAAGCGTATTGAAAAGGGTGATCTTTTGTGGCGAGCCTATGCCGAATAAGCAATTAAATATTTGGAGGCGTTATTTGCCGGATATTGTATATGCAAATTTATATGGGCCAACGGAGACGGTATATGCGAGCACATATTATATTGTTGATCGGGAATTTGAGGATTATGAGACGCTTCCGATTGGTTTCCCGATGAAAAATACAGGGATTTTAGTATTAGACAATCATGACAGCCTGGTGACGGAGAGTGAGGTGACGGGCGAGTTGTGCATAAGGGGGACAGGAGTTGCAGCGGGATATTTCAATAATCCTGAAAAGACAAGAGAGGCCTTTGTACAGAATCCCTTAAACCATGCTTATGAAGAAAAAATATACCGTACAGGGGACTTGGTGAAATATAACGAACGCGGGGAATTGGTTTACCTCTCACGTAAAGATTTCCAAATCAAACATATGGGATATAGGATAGAGCTTGGGGAAATTGAAACAGTGGTGTCATCGCTTGCGGAAATTACCAGGTGCTGTTGTTTATATGATGAAGGACATTCCCAGATTGTGCTTTTTATAGATAAGGATATTCCGAAGGGGGAACTCCATGAACAATTAAAAGATATGCTGCCGGAATATATGCTTCCAGGAAAAGTTTTATATATGGAGCAAGTGCCTTTAAATGTGAATGGAAAAATAGACAGGGTACAGTTGAAGAAGTATTTGTCAGGATAATAGATAGAAAGGGACGAAGGGATATGGAAGAAAAAATATTAAAAATTTTGCAGGAGATAAATGGGGATATTATTGCTTATGAGGGGGATAACATGTGCCAGGAAGGGATATTGGATTCACTTCAAATTATGGAGCTGGTAACGGAGTTGGAGGATGCCTTTGGAATCACGATAGACCCGGACTTGGTGGTAATAGAGAATTTTGCCAATAAGGAAACAATAATAAGTTTCGTAAGAAACATTATAAATGAAACAGAAAGCGGGTATATTGACTCAAACGGAAAGAGTTTTTCAGACGTATATAAGAATGGGTGGGGGAACCGTTACCCGGATTCCAATATTATTTCTTACTATTTTAATTATGTGCGGCCGTTGCTTCCGGATGGAAAGGGACGGAGGCTAAAAATGTTGGACTTTGGATGCAGCTTAGGGGCAAATACAAAATTTTTTGAGGGGCAGGGATTTGATGTATATGGGATTGACATATCGGAAACCGCAATTGAGAAATGCATAGATATCAATGGGTTTGACGAAACGCATTTTAAGGCTTGCGATGTCTTGAAAATGGATAGTTTGCGTGGGCTGTTTGAAACAGAATTTGATTTAATAGTGGCGTCTGAGGTATTGTATTACTTTTCTAAAAGGGATGTGCAGCGGGTTTTGGGGCTGTTTCGGGATGCAATGAGCGAAACAGGCGTTATCTATGCCAATTGGGTATCTTATGGTTCGGGCACTTATGGGAAATATAAGGGCAGCGTCGGACGGGGGGAGCAGATAAGCGTGGAGATGACGGGCAGCGTCAATGAGCCGCTGAAAGTGTATGTGTTAGAAGATAAGGATGAATTAATGGAGAATTTTAATATGTTCCATATGAAACAGATAAAACGCACTATATTGGAACTGGAAGGCGATAATGTTTCGTTTCACTTTATTGGCACAAAAAATTAAAAAAGAAGGTAAGTCAGAATGGGTTATGTTTCATGCAGTTTAATAGCAGGCGAGTTAAATCAGATAAAAAAGGGAGATATCATATATTTGGTATCTGATATTTTGGAATTGGCGAAACAAGCAAAGCGGAGTGGGGAGAGGTTTGACCGGAAAGGTTTCTTGGACGGGTTGATGGAAGTGTTGGGAGAAGAGGGAACCTTGATGCTCCCTACCTTTAATTGGGGATTTTGCAGAGGGGAGACATTTGATTACAAACGCACGCGGTGTGAAACGGGGGCGCTGGGAGGTTATGCTTTAACAGATAGCCGGTATGTAAGGACAAAGCATCCAATCTACTCATTTGCAGTGCGGGGGAAGATGGCGAATGAATTGGCACAACTGGATCCGCCAAACAGTTTTGGGGAGGGAAGCCTTTTTGATTATATGTATAAAAATAGCGCAAAAGCTCTGGTGGTTGGATTGCCGCCTATGCGGGGGCTGACTTTGTTGCATCATGCCGAGCAGGTATTTGGAGTGCCTTTCCGCTATAACAAGGAATTTACGGCAGATTATATAGACCAGGAAGGGAACCTAAGCCGCAAGACATATTCGATGTATGTAAGGGATTTGGCGATGGATGCCGAAGAGCAAACAGAACCTTTTGATAAAATTATGGGACAGTTGGGAGTTTGCCAGACAACCATCATAAATGGAGTACCGTTCCATGTAATGGAATTAAGAGAAGTGATGGAACTGTTAAGAATGGATATCCAATACAATGACTGCCGAAATATTTACCGTTATAAAGGACAGCCGGTGTAGCAGTGTAGGAGGATATGGAAGGGAGAATGTGATATGTATCAGCTAGCGGAAAAATTATTTCCCATTTGTCGGAGCATTACTGGGGATGGGGTGAGGAAGACGCTGCAAATTTTGCAACAGGAGTGTCCTGAGCTGAAAATATATGAGGTGGAGTCTGGGACGAAGGTGTTTGACTGGGAGGTGCCGGATGAGTGGAATATCGACGATGCATATATTGAAAATTCTAAGGGAGAGAGAATTGTCGATTTTAAAAAGAGTAACCTGCATGTGATGGGGTATTCTATGCCGATGGATCGGTACGTTGGCTTAGAAGAGTTGAAAAGCATTGTATATACGCAAAAGGATCAGCCGGACGTGATTCCCTATGTCACATCCTATTATTGCCGCAGAAGCGGGTTTTGCATGAGTGAGAACCAGTTGGCTTCTTTACCGGAAGACCGTTACCATTGCGTAATTAAAAGTGAATTAAAAAAGGGCAGTTTAACATATGGCGAAATAATACTTAATGGTGAAACTGACAAAGAAGTGTTGTTGTCAACTTATATCTGCCATCCGTCTATGGCAAATAACGAGGTTTCGGGTCCCTGCGTGGCAATTGAGCTGGCAAAATGGTTAAAGTCCTTACAGCCCGCCAGATATACTTATCGGATTGTATTCCTTCCGGAAACAATAGGGTCGATTACTTACCTAAGCAGGAATATTGATATCATGAAGAAAAATACAGTAGCGGGTTTTCTTTTATCGTGTGTAGGAGATGAGCGTACTTACTCTATTGTGGAATCAAGGTATGGAAATACGTTGGCTGACCGTTTATTGCAGAATGTATTGCATTACCATTATCCGGATTATAAACGGTATAGTTTTTTAGAGCGTGGTTCCGATGAGAGGCAATATAACTTTCCGGGGGTGGATTTGCCGGTATGTGCGGTATGCAGATCAAAGTATGGGGAATATCCGGAATACCATACATCAAAGGATGACTTGAACCTGATATCTGAAGAGGGGATGAGAGGCACTGTGGAGTTAATGAAAAAATGCATCCATGCTTTAGAACACAATGGTTATTATCGGGTGAAATGTTTGTGCGAACCGCAGTATGGGCGAAGAGGCCTATATCCTACAGTGAGCCAGAAGGGAAGCTATGATAGCGTCCGGGCGCTCACTAATTTCGTGGCTTATGCGGATGGGACGAATGATATGATTGATATCAGTAATAGGATTGAGGTCCCTGTGGAAGAGCTTATCCTTATTGCGGAGAAATTACTCCAGAATAACTTAATTGAACGGATAGACCGTGTTTGAGGCAGTTAAGGTTAGCGATAAAGATACTCCTTTTTAGTAAGAATTAGGCTGGCATGATTCTTACTGAAAGGGGGTATTTTTATTTCTGCATTCATTGGAGGAGCGCGACAGGTCGTTTATGGAAGAACAAGAGGATATCGTAGTCTCCTTGCCATAACATGGCAACTTTTTTTGCCTGTCATATTTGATTTTTGGGAATAAAGTTTATATAATTTTGATAGATTCCCCACCCTCCATCCGTAATAATAAGTGTAATTACAAAACCAACCGCGCGCAGGTCTGGAAAAGAGGATGATTTATGAAGATAGGAGAGCACAATTATATTCGGCAATTACAACTGCATAATGAAAAAGCGCTTTTATATGTGATTGACGCATACGGCGGCTTATTGAAGTCCGTCATACGCAAACAACTTTTCTGTTTGCCGGGACGGCAGGAGGAGTGTTTGGATGATGTGCTTTTGAAAATCTGGCAGAATATTTCCGACTTTGATGAAAGCAAAAATTCGTTTAAAAATTGGGCGGCCGCCATTGCGAGGTATCGGGCAATTGATTATCTGCGGCAGTATCAGCGGGAACTTACGACCGTGGATATTGAAGATACTGTGATTGCCAGGGAAGACCACAGAATCGCGGCTATGATAGAGCAGGAAATTTCAGAGGAAGTGGAAAAGATGCTGGATACGTTAAAGCCTGTCGATCGGGAATTGTTTATGAGGCTATATGTGGAAGAGCAGTCCGTGGAACAGGTCAGCCGGGAGACCGGAATGAAAAAAGAAGTAATCTATAACCGACTGTCCAGGAGCAAACGGAAACTCCGCAGGCAATTCCGATTAGAAAGAGGTGTGTGATAATGAAGAAAAACATTTATCAGTTACTGAATGAAGTGGAAACTGATTTCAGGGAATATGAGCAGACAGAATTGTCCTCCCGGGAAAAAGATTATCATAAACAGAAGGTTTTGATGGAGGTAAGAAGGATGGGAAATAAGGAAAATAAAAATAAAAAGGGCAGAGTGTGGAAAGCAGCGGCAGGGATGGCAGCGGCGTGTGCGGTGACGGTTGGCGTTACAAGCTTGGCAAACCCGGTTTTGGCAAAAGAGATTTTCAGCAATGTATTTGGCAATCTAGTTGAGAATGCGCAGGGTGAGAAATACGAGAAAGAAGATACAGAAATGTATACGAAGCTTGGCAAGAGCGCGACGGCTGTGAAGGATGAAGTGGGCAAGCGGCAGGAGCAGGGCGGTTATGTGACGACTATGGAGAACAATGGCGTGACAGTTTCCGTTTCCGATGTCTATTGCGACGGTTATGTCCTCTATTATACCGCGTCCATTAAGACTGATAACGAGACTCTGAATAAAGCGGATGGGATTATCGTGGAGACGAAAGAGGGGGCTAACCCATCCATATTTGTGGATGGCGCACAGTTGTCGGGCTATGCATCGAAGGCATTTGATAAATCAAAAGACGGCTCCTTTGTGACGATTAACCAGATCGACTTGATAAATCCGACCGATATCCAGGAGAAGCCGATAGATTTGAAGGCCGGCGAAAAAGATACGCTTGTCGTAGATTGGGACGTAAAGCAGTTTGTAGGTTACCTCTGGGATGAGTGGGATGAGTCTGGGGAGTATGTGAGCACGGGCAAAGTGGAAGGCGACTGGCATTTAAAGTTCCCGGTAACCGTTGATAAATCAAACAATGAATCCTTTGATATTAATAAAGAAGAAAATGGGATTACCGTAAAGAGCGCAGTGAAGACAAAGGCAGGGCTTGTCGTTGAGGTTGAGCTTCCAGACTTCACGAAAGAGCCGTACAATGACCCGTACAATGACCCGGATATGGGAATTAAGGACAGCCAGGGCAATTGGCTTCAGTGGATGAACCAGAAGACGGATATGCATGAGGACGGCACGTCAACGATGCAGATTATGGTGCTCTATGATGGCGAAAAGGATTTGGCCTTTGAGGTGACGACAAAGGATGAAGACCAGGTTACCCTTGCAAGTATTGGGTTCCAGGTTCCGTAGAGGCGTGGCAGATAAAGTGGTACGAAAACAAAAGGTGCGGGCTTAGCCTGTGCCTTTTGTTTTTATCTTATAGGATTAGGGTGTCAAAAGGTCTGAATTTCCCTTGCAGGCCAATTTCCTCAATCTTGCACCACAATATCTATCAACGATGCGCCGCATCGCCTCAAGATATTGTAGCACAATCTT
>CATLBW010000001.1 GCA_949879775.1 uncultured Lachnospiraceae bacterium | reverse complement strand
TGTTGCTGCAGGGATGTGCTGGCAAGAAGGCTGCGCCAAAGCAGAAGGAGTCAACCACGATCGAGAAATATCAAGAACAAGGGCATCAGGATAACGCCCCGGAAAAGGGCAAAGAAGGGGAGGGGGCTGATGCCTTAGAGGATGGGGGCAGCCAGGCGGAGGATGAAAATGTGCAGGAGGACGCAGAGGAAGAAGCAGAGGAAGAAGTAAGCGCAGCCCCATCCTTGGACCCGGACACGGTAACGTATGCGCAGGAAGAGGTTGTGACGACATCTTCCGTTAACGTAAGGAAAGCCCCCTCCACGGACAGCGAAGTTTATCAGACGGCGCCTCGCAGGAGCAGCTTTACGAGGACGGCGGATGACGGGACCTGGAGCGCAGTGCAGATAGAAGGGGAAGAGTACTATATTGCATCGGAATTCCTGATGCTGGCGTCGGAAATGACAGACAATGGTTACCTGGTGGTGATAGACGCCGGGCATCAGGCGCAGGGCAACAGCACTCAAGAGCCGATTGGACCTGGGGCTTCTGAGACGAAGCCCAAAGTTGCCAGCGGCACGACCGGCTGCGCTACTGGGCTTAAGGAATATGAGCTTACGCTTCAGGTATCATTGAAATTACAGGAAGAGCTGGAGGCCAGGGGCTACCAGGTGATGATGGTGCGTACCAGCCATGATGTGGATATCAGCAACAGCGAGAGGGCGGCAGTTGCCAACAATGCAGGAGCGGACGCGTTTATCCGCGTCCATGCCAACGGCTCTGACGACAGCGCGCAAAATGGCGCGCTGACAATCTGCCCGACTTCCGGCAACCCTTATATGGGCAATCTCTACAGCCAGTGCCGGAAGCTGTCAGAATGCGTGCTGGATGGTGTTGTGAATGCCACTGGCGCCAATAAGCAGAGCATTTGGGAGACGGACAGCATGAGCGGCATTAATTGGTGCACGGTCCCTGTGACGATTATTGAGATGGGGTTTATGACGAACCCCACGGAAGACGCCAATATGGCGGACGACGGCTACCAGCAGAAGATTTCCACCGGGATTGCCGATGGGCTGGACGCTTATTTTGGGATTTAGGAGAGAGGGATGGAACGAAAATTAATCATTGAAGATTTTGGCAAGATAAATAGAGCGTTTCCACATCGGAAGGTTTACCTGGACAATGAAGGGAACGGTAGCGTTTCAATCTGATTTCCGTTTCAATGTCCGTATAAATTCTTTATCTTCTTTCGGCACTTTCAGCGATTCCGTAATTTTCTGCAAGGATTTATTGTGGGTAAAATCGTCCAGATGGTTTTTCTTTAAAAATGGCAGCGTCCTTTCCGGGAATTCCCGGTAACAGATCGAAACTGCCCAAGCCTGCGCCATCTGCACATAATAGAATGGCAAATCTACGCTGTCTATCGCCTGCAGCACACGTTCCAGATAATCGTCGTTTACATAATAATCAAGCATCTGCACCAGTGCGAAGCGGACGTCATATTCCCGGGGGCTGCGCAGGTATTCTGACAGGAAGTCCCAGAATTCTTGCGGCTGTGCCTTTGCCAGCTTGAGAGACGAACAGGCGCTGTCACAGACGGACCAGTTATCTATTTTGGGAAGGAATGCCCGAAGGAAAGGCTCTTTTTCCTGCAAATCCCCTTTGGCATAACCTAGGACCATGCCTTGGAGCATGATTTCCTCATAGCTGTCATCACAGGCTGTCCGCAGGTAACTTTGCCAGTCCCCCTTGGCGAGCTGCTTTGCCATTTTCCGTAAAGCAGGCAGGCGCACGCCGAGAATGTGCCTTACACCCGGCAGCAGGCTGGCGGTAAATTTTTGGAACTCAGGTTCCCTTTGCAGTTCGAGCTGTTCTTTAATCCAAGTATTCATAGCTGTTTAATCTTCTTAAATAAGTATTGCGGTTGGTTTTCGGGTTAGGGAGGCTTGCCGCCTTGTAACACGGCTGTCCCGTACCCAAATGATACCATGCCACAGGCTGGCTGGCAATCCCGAATCAAAGATGGAATTGTTTTCTTGTGTTGGATGTGGTAGAATATCCGTAATCAGCGCTGGCTACCCAGCCTGATTTTTCAAGTGGCAGTATAGTTTTTATAGTCAACGACAAAATAATTGTCCTTGACTATAAAACCTCCGGGGGATGCGCACGATTTTGAAAGGAATTACTGTGTTAACACGCAGCAAAAATCGGCGCAGCCAACGTCAAATCACAAAAAGCTTTGTCGTTGGCTATAATTTAAAATAGAAAGAGGTGACACGATGGTTGAGTTAGACCAGTTCAAGACAACCTTGAACACATATAAAGAACCGTTAGTGGAAGTGAGGGATTCACTTTAACTTAGCAAATAAGGAGCAGCGTGTCCAGGAATTAGAGCGGGAGATGGAAGCGCCCGGTTTTTGGGATGACACCGAAGTTTCCCAGGCAAAAATGAAAGAGCTTAAGGGCCTCAAGGATGATATCGAGACATATCGCCATTTAGAAGGGCAGTATGATGATATCGAGACGCTTTTGGAAATGGGCTATGAGGAGAATGACGCCTCGCTTATCCCGGAAATTGAGGAGGCACTTAACGAATTTGAACAGACATTTGACAATATCCGTATTAAGACGCTTTTGTCCGGTGAGTATGATGGGGAAAATGCCATCATTTCCCTGCACGCAGGGGCAGGGGGGACGGAGTCATGCGACTGGAACAGTATGCTGTACCGCATGTACAAACGTTGGGCTGATGATAAAGGGTTTGCCGTGGAAGTGCTGGACTCCCTTGACGGCGAAGAGGCGGGCATCAAGTCCATTACCTTTGAGGTGCGCGGGGAGAATGCTTATGGCTACCTGAAATCTGAAAAAGGAGTGCACCGCCTGGTGCGCATTTCACCGTTTAATGCGGCAGGCAAACGGCAGACTTCTTTTGCTTCCTGCGACGTGATGCCGGATATTGAAAAGGACCTCGACATTGAGGTGAAAGACGATGAGCTGAGGATAGACACTTACCGTTCCAGCGGGGCAGGCGGTCAGCATATCAACAAGACCTCTTCGGCTATCCGCATTACGCATCTTCCCACAGGCATTGTGGTGCAGTGCCAGAACGAACGCTCCCAGCATATGAATAAAGATAAGGCGATGCAGATGTTAAAAGCCAAGCTTTATCTTTTAAAGCAGGAGGAAAATGAGAAAAAGGCTGCTGATATCCGTGGGGAAGTCACGGAGATTGGCTGGGGCAACCAAATTCGCTCCTATGTTATGCAGCCGTATACCATGGTAAAGGATCACCGCACGAATGCGGAGACTGGTAACGTGGACAGCGTGATGGACGGCAACCTTGATTTGTTTATCAATGCCTATTTGAAATGGAAAAGCCTCTCTGGAACAACAAATTAAATAACGGATATATCCATATGGCAGTGGAGGGAAATTATGGGAATTATAAAAGCGGCCATACAGTCAGTCTCCGGCGGGCTGGCGGATCAATGGCTGGAAGTGGTTGAGCCGGATGATATGGGGGATCGCACGGTATTTACCAGCGGAATCCTTATGCGCAAAGGGCAGAATAAGAAAGGCAGCGACGGCACGGTCAGCAATGGTTCCGTTATCCATGTATATGACAACCAGTTTATGATGTTGGTGGATGGCGGCAGGATTGTCGATTACACGGCTGAGCCGGGATATTTTAAGGTAGATAACTCTGCGCTGCCGTCTTTATTTAACGGGGAACTAAAAGATGCTATACGGGAATCTTTTAGCCGTATCAAATTTGGCGGGGGGACGCCTGCCAGGCAAAAAGTGTTTTATATCAATTTACAGGAGATTAAGGGCATCAAATTCGGCACCAGGAACCCGATCAATTATTTTGACAATTTTTATAATGCAGAATTATTTCTGCGCACCCATGGGACGTACTCCATCAAGATTACAGACCCTGTCAAGTTTTACGCCGAAGCGATTCCCAGAAATGCGGCGAAGGTGCAGATTGAGGATATCAACGAGCAGTATATGGCGGAGTTCCTTGAAGCGTTGCAGTCGGCAATTAACCAGATGTCCGCAGACGGCATCCGCATTTCCTATGTGCCTTCCAAAGGGCGTGAATTAGGGAAATATATGGCGGACACCCTGGATGAGGACTGGAGGCAGATGCGCGGCATGGAAATCCAGGCTGTGGGCATTGCCAGCGTCACGTATGACGAGAAATCCACAGAATTGATTAATATGCGCAACGAAGGGGCCATGCTGAGCGACCCCACGGTCCGCGAGGGCTATATGCAAGGACATGTGGCACGCGGGCTGGAAGCCGCAGGTTCCAACTCAGCAGGCGCGATGTCTGGTTTTATGGGCATGGGTATGGGCATGAACGCTATGGGTTCCGCTATGGGCGTTGCTTCCGCTGCCAATATGCAGCAAATGCAGATGCAGCAGAATGCGGCTATGCAGCAAAACGCAGCGATGCAAAACAACGCCAATATGGCGATGCCAAAGCCTGCAAATACGGCGATGCAGGGCAGCGCCAATGCGGCTGCGCAGCAGGGGCAAAGCGCCACGCAGGGGTGGACTTGTGAATGCGGCGTTAAGAATAGCGGGAGATTCTGTTCAGAATGCGGCAAGCCCAAGCCACAGGGGTCAAAGACGTGGATTTGTGAATGCGGCCAGGAAAATAGCGGGAATTTTTGCTCGGAATGCGGCAAACCCAAACCGCAAGACAGTGGAGAATGGGTTTGCGTGTGCGGTGTTAAAAATAGCGGCAAGTTCTGTTCGCAGTGCGGCAAGCCTAGTGTCTTGTCTCATTGATAATCAGTTAAACTCACTTGTCTATTCACACATCTGCTTCGTTGGATTTTCTAGTCGTACATCATAAGGCATCCTCCCGCAAGCGGGTCCCTCCTTGTGATAAACGCCACCGCTACGCCGTCGAAAATCCGCCTTGCAGATGAGCGAATATCCTACGTGATTTTATCAAACATCAACGAGACAAGACACTACAGTAATCATTGGGCAGAGGGCAAAGGCCGCCCGGGTATTTGGGTTCCCCAATGAATGTTTCTAAACAGTTATAATTAAGGAGATAAGCGATGGCAGTAATCAGTTATAAATGTCCGAATTGCGATGGTGAACTGGTCTTCCATCCAGCGACGCAGAAGTACAAGTGCGAATACTGTGCTTCTGCGTTTTCGCAGGAGGAGCTTGTGCAGATGAGACCCGCGCAGGAGGAAGAGGAGAGGGCGGCGGAATCCCATGGCACGCTGGAAGGGGCGGGACCATCCCCAAGCATGCAGGAAAGTGGAGGGGCAAAGCAGCCCCAGGATGCGGAGGAAGGCGTAATGTACCGCTGCCCAAGCTGTGGCGCGCAGATTGTGACGGACCGAACGACAGCGGCTACGTTTTGCTACTATTGCCATAACCCGGTTGTGCTTTCCGGTCGTGTTTCCGGGGAATTTTTGCCTCACAAAATCATTCCCTTTACGATTGATAAGCAGCAGGCCACTGAAAAATTCCTAGAATATGCGCATAGCAAGAAATTCGTGCCTAAAGCATTTTTTAACAAACAGCAGATTGAGAAAATTTCCGGGGTATATTTCCCATACTGGATGGCGGATATGGACATGAGAGGCTCATTGCAGGCGGAAGGAAAGAACCTTCGCGTTTGGCGCAGCGGGGATACGGAATACACAGAGACGAAGGTTTACCATGTGGAACGCAGGGGAAATATCCATCTCGAAGATATTACAAAGAACGCGTTGAAGAAAAACAGCCTTAAGTTGGCGGAAGGCGTGCTGCCCTATGACGTGAGTAAGGTCCAGGGCTTCCATATGGGTTATCTGTCCGGGTTTTTAGCGGAAAAGCGTGATTTGGAACGCGATGATTTACAGGCGGAAGTATTGGAAGACGCCAAGGAGTTTGCTAAGAGGCTTCTTCAAGAGACAGCAGGCGGCTACGGGCATTTAAGAGTGAATAGCTGCCAGGTCCAAACGCAAAAGGAGCATTGGGACTATATTATGCTTCCGGTATGGACGGTTACATATAAAGGACGTGACGGAAAGATATACTATTATTCCATGAACGGGCAGAACGGAAAAGTTTACGGCGAGCTGCCGGTCGATGGGGCAAAAGTCTGGATTTTGGGCATTGTCATATTTATGCTGGTACTTCTGTTGGGGCTGCTGGGAGGATGGATGCTATGAAATTGTTAAAGAGACGCTTGGCGTTGGCTTTCTTGCTGTGTATGGTAATTTTTTGCATGGTGCCTGTGCAGGCGCAAGGGAAAGTGCAGCTTGCAGACCAGGCAGGGCAAACAGAAGAGAATGCGCAGCAGGCAGGGCAGACGGAAGAGAAAGTGCAGCTTGCAGACCAGGCAGGGCAGACGGAAGAGAAAGTGCAGCTTGCAGACCAGGCAGGGCAAACAGAAGAGAATGCGCAGCTTACAGACCAGGCGGGGCTGCTGTCGGTAACAGAAGCAAAAGAGGTGGAACGCAGGCTGGCGGAGCTTGAAGGACGCACAGGCTGGGAGTTTATGGCGCTGACTACCGACGATGCTGGCGGGGAGGACGCAACGTCGTATGCGGAAAGCTGGTTTGACAGATATACTGCAAACGATGACGGGGTTATCTGCGCTATTGATATGGATAACCGTGAAATTGTGGTACGCGCCTTTGGGGAAGCCAGGTACTATATCACCGATAACCGCACGGAGAGGATTCTTGACGCAGGATATGAGGCAGTTTCAGAGGAAAAGTACGCAGCCACCTTGCAGGCAATGTTAGATGAAGTGGAGGACGCTTATCAAAATGAAAATGCCAGTAAAAATTATCTACAGGATGAAGACACAGGAGAAGTGATCCGGCATCCCCGCAAGAAGTCCATCACTTTATCGGAAATCCTTATTGCCCTGGGTTTGGCGGTTGCCGCTGGGGGCGGGGCAATTTGTGGTATTTTTGGCAAATACCGCCTGAAATTTGGCGGCTACAAATATCCGATAGAGAAGAATGGGCGCGTAAACCTGACGGCAAAGGAAGACAGGCTTGTCAATTCTTTTGTTACAAGGCGGCATATTCCCAAGCAGACGGGCAGCTCTGGCGGCGGCAGCAGGAGCACCGTGCATACCGGCTCCGGGGGGCGAAGCTCTAGCGGCGGCAGCAGGAAATTTTAGGGTTTGGCTGAATGGGAAAAGTACTTGCAATAAAAGGGCAAATGTGCTAATATCTTTGCAGTGAACACAAATGTATTTCACAGGCAAACATACTGGAGGCATTATGGAGGACAAGACGAAATATTTTGTTTTAAAAAAGAAAGCCGTGCCAGAGGTATTACTGAAAGTTGTGGAAGCAAAGAAGCTGATAGAATCCGGACGCGCCGAATCTGTGCAGGAGGCGACCGATTCCGTGGGGATTAGCCGCAGTTCTTTTTATAAGTATAAGGATGATATTTTCCCATTCCACGATAATGCCAAGGGAAAAACCATCACGATGGTGATACAGATGGATGATGAGCCGGGGCTTTTGTCCCTTGTGCTGCAGATTGTGGCGGATTTCCATGCGAATATCCTCACAATCCATCAGAGTATCCCGGTTAATGGGATTGCCTCCCTTACCCTGAGCGTGGATGTACTGCCGGACACGAAGAATGTGTCCAAAATGGTGGAGAACATTGAGCAGCAGGAGGGAGTTCATTATATAAAAATTTTAGCCAGGGAGTGACATTATGATTAAGATAGCAATTTTAGGTTACGGGACGATTGGTTCCGGCGTGGTAGAAGTGTTGAATACCAACAGCGAGAGCATTGCCAAACGCGCGGGCGATGGGATTGAAGTAAAGTACATACTGGATTTGCGCGACTTTCCAGGAGACCCTATGGAGGACAAGGTCATACATGATTATGACGTGATTGCCAATGACCCGGAGGTTGAGGTAGTCGTGGAGGCTATGGGGGGCGTGGAGCCGGCATATACGTTTGTGAAGCGGGCATTGCTGGCAGGGAAGAGCGTTACGACTTCCAACAAGGCCTTGGTAGCGAAGCATGGCGCGAAACTGATTGCCATTGCCAAAGAGCAGAGCATCAATTTCCTGTTTGAAGCCAGCGTGGGCGGCGGCATCCCGATTATCCGTCCCTTGAATTCCTCGCTGACCGCAGATGAGATTGAGGAGATTACGGGAATTTTGAATGGCACCACGAACTACATCCTCAGTAAGATGACTTTTGAAGGGCTGGAGTTTGCGGACGTGCTCAAGGACGCGCAGTCCAGGGGCTATGCGGAGGCAGACCCCACGGCAGACGTGGAGGGCTATGACGCATGCAGGAAGATTGCCATTTTGACTTCCCTTGTATGTGGGCAGCAGGTGGATTTTGAGGACATTTATACAGAGGGAATCACTAAGATTTCCGCAGATGACATTAAGTACGCCAATGCTATGGGGCGTGTCATCAAGCTTCTTGCCACCAGCAGGAAGACGAAGGAAGGTTACTGCGCGATGGTCGCGCCGTTCATGCTGTCACAGCAGCATCCTTTATACAGCGTCAATGATGTGTTCAACGCCATTTTCGTGCATGGCAATGTCTTAGGCGACGCCATGTTTTATGGCAGCGGGGCGGGCAAACTGCCGACTGCCAGCGCGGTAGTTGCCGATATCGTGGATATCGCCAAGCACCTGCACAAGAATATCCTGATTTCCTGGAGTTCCAAGAAGATGGACTTGGTAGATAAAGGAAAGAGCGAGAGCCGGTTCTTTGTGCGCAGCACGGCGGATAAGGAGAAAGCGAAATCTCTGTTTGGAGAGGTTGAATTTGTGGAAGCGCCGGGGGTAAGCGGTGAAATCGGGTTCCTTACCGGGAAAATGAGCGAGGAAGATTATGAGAAGAAAGCAAGCGGGCTGGATGTCATTCAGAGAATCCGCGTAGTATAGAGTGATAAGAATGTCTCAGAAGCAGCGCTGCTTTTGAGGCATTCTGTCTGGAAAGGTGGAAAGATACGATGAAATATGTGATTGTGCTGGGCGATGGCATGGCAGACCGCCCGCTAGACGAGCTTGGGGGCATGACCCCCTTGGAATACGCCAAGACCCCGCAGATGGACGCGCTTGCGGCGGCTGGGGAGATTGGCATGGTGCACACCATCCCAGAGGGCATGTCGCCGGGAAGCGATACGGCGAACCTCTCCGTGTTAGGGTACGACCCCAAGGTTTATTATTCCGGCCGCTCTCCCTTGGAGGCATTGAGCATTGGCGTGGATATGAAGCCTACGGACGTTTCTTTGCGCTGCAATATCGTGACGCTCTCGGAGGAGGAAGCTAATTACGAGGATAAGAAGATTTTAGACCACAGCTCCGGGGAAATCACCACAAAGGAGGCATCTACCCTCATGGAAGCTGTCAAAAAAGAATTAGGGACAGACCTTTATCAATTTTATGTGGGCACTAGCTACCGTCATCTGTTGATTTGGCAGCAGGGGCAGGTTGTGGATTTGACGCCGCCCCATGACGTGCTGGGACAGACCATTGGGCAGTATCTTCCCCAGGACGCCGTCCTTAGGGAAATGATGAAAAAGAGTTACGATATCCTGGCAAACCATCCCATCAATATAGAGCGCAAAAAGAAGGGGCAAAACCCTGCCAATTCCTGCTGGTTTTGGGGGGCTGGCACAAGGCCGTCCTTGTTTTCGTTCCAGGAAAAAACAGGGCTAAGGGGCGCAATGATATCGGCGGTCGACCTTTTGAAAGGAATTGCGGTGGGAGCCTCCATGACGAACATTTCCGTGGAGGGCGCCAATGGCGGGCTGGACACCAACTATGAGGGCAAGGCGCAGGCAGCGGTGGATGCGCTGACGAAGGAAGGGTGCGATTTTGCCTACGTGCACTTAGAAGCCCCGGACGAGATGGGGCATCAGGGCAGCGTGGAACGGAAAGTGCAGGCGATTGAGAACCTGGACGCACGCGTGATTGCGCCGATCAAGGCAGGCTTGGAACAGGCGGGCGCAGATTTCCGTATGCTTGTGATGCCCGACCATCCCACGCCGATTGCCCTGAGGACGCACACCGGCGACAGCGTGCCTTATCTGCTTTACGACAGCACAAAGGTGCAGCATAATTCCTGGAAATACAATGAGCGGGAAGCCGTGCAGTCCGGCTACAGCATCGCTAAGGGATATGAGATGATTGATTACCTGACAGGGAAATAGGAAGTAATTGCGGGCGTTGGTTTGCCGCTGGGATTTGTGGGTTTACAGATTAATCCCCTGCAGCAAATCGACGCCCCATATGATCAGCAGTAAATTTTTTACGATAAAATTCAGGATGACAATCCCCAACGCCGCCCAGATATAGACGTCGCGGTATTTCATGCCAATTTTAACCCTGTGCCGGGAAAGGCGCTCGATGCTCTGGCTGATTAAGAACCATCCTGCGGTAATGGCGGCGCATGGGACCAAGGGGTGGCAGACGAACGAGGCGGCAATGCGCCCATGCAGCAGCGCGGAAACCGCCCTGGTGCCGCCGCAGCCAGGGCAGTAAAACCCGGTAACGCTGTGGAAAATGCAGGGCATCATAAGTTTTGTGTATGGCAGGGGCATTGCCCGGTATATGAGCAGGCAAATGCCGGCAACAAAGACCAGCGCCCACCCGATATAAAATAATGCCGTTTCTTCTTTGCTGTGGTTTTTCAAAATCTCATCTCCGATTCAGCTATCCGTGAATTTTTTGACAGCCTCTAATGCAGGTTTCGATATCAAATACCTGATCTGCGCCTCAAACGCTGTGGTCAAATTGTCGAGGGAAGTTACCGCAATCGCCCTCTTGAAAAAGGAAACGCTGTTTATATAGCCGGTATAATAAACAGTCCCGTCGGAATCTGCTTTAACTGTCATATTAAAAATAGGGATATTTCCATAATACAAGGTACGATAAATTTCGTACTGAATAAATTTTTTTTTCAAACATTGTTCAAATTGCTCTCTGGGGATGCATTCCATAATGTGTCTATACAGACCATCATATAGCTGTTTGTATAGTGGTAGCAATCTTTTTTTTATCATAGCCGATGTGGAGGAATTGTCTAAAAAAGCCCATATGTTCCCATAGAAATCTTGTGTCGGGATCGGAACGATCCGATAAGAAATGGATGTCATCAATAAATTCCGGTAATATTCTATCAGATGTTGCCGGTGGCTGTACAAACATGCTGCTGCTGTTGTAAAGCCGTTTATGATTTGTTCCTTGAATGCTGCTAAAGTTGGAATCTGCCCCTCCACCGAAAAAGTTGCATTCTGCGCTGATTTGCGTGAAAATGCCTGCTTCATTAAAAAGAAAGAGGTGTCACAGACGGTTTCGCTGCTAATTGCCTCCGCGCTAAACGCGCATTCCATGTCAATGATGACCGGTCCTTCCAATGTTGCCATAATGTTTTCATAATGAAGGTCCCGGACGCCAAATAGTTTGGAAATACATAACAGTGCGCCCAGTTTTGTAAAATAACTTCCTGCCTGTTCAAAGCTCATCTCATCCGCATGGAACGCGAACTGTACCAGTCCGGTAGTATCCGGAAGCAAACGGATATTTAACGATGGCAATTGCATTTCCTTCTCCAAAAATTGTGAGCAAAAGGCAATCGCCTGCGTTACGATCCAGTCAATTCTCATATCCCTCGGTTTATAAACATATTTTTCGTTGTTATAGTCAATGATACAGGGGACTTTTCCGTCACAGTGCATATCGCCGCCAGTTGGAATGAGTGAGTCGGCGATGTAGACGAGCCTTGCAGTTGCCAATTGGTGTTGGATTGTTTCCATTCCCAATAAAAAGTTGTAGCTGCGCCGCAAAAAGAAATTAATAAAATTTTCGGGTTGCTCAGCTGTGCTGGGAGCGGAAGAGCTGGCCACAAACCCTCCCAGCCGGAACAGGTATTCCAATATATGATGGGTATGGGAACCAAACTTAGCGTATATCTCTGACGCACGGTTTAGCACATCTGCCGTTTTGTGTGGGTTTTGGGGTAAAAAATAGAAAAATGTATAAGGGTTTTTCCCGTTAAAGTCCGGCTCAATGGCTTCGTCATATGTTATCAGGAACGATAGCAGCTCACCTTGCAGCGAGACGAGTTTCCGGTAAAGCGTCTCAGTTTGGATATTTGAAAGCAAGGATAAAATCCCCTTTCTGGTTTCTTCTGCCTGCGGTTCCATATAGAAGTCTGTTAAAGGTTTAAGTTCCTGCATCAGATTGTCCAATGATGGGCTGGTTTCCCATTGGACCCAATAGAAGATTCGATTCAGATGCCCCCGGTATTGTTCACGGTCTTTCTTATTGGCTTTCCTAAGGTTGCACATAATTCCTATGAAGTCTCCTTTCCATCTGACGTATACCAGTTCTTGTGCTTGAGAAAGATTTCTCCGCTGGAAAGCGCCAGGTACAGATACTTGTAACACTGCATCAGAAGCTGTAAGAATTCTTCCCTGTAGCAGGCACCATCACTGCCAATCCCGACCTTGGTATCGTTACAGGGCGTATGGAAAGCCATACCATCCTGCAAAATCCCTGGATTTATAAGCGTTTCAAAAAAAGTATCCCACGTATTTTTATCTTCGCTGGAAAACGTAATAACCTTATCTTTGCCTGCGTCCATCATTTGTTGTGTATATTTTTCTAAAAAATGTGTTAAACTTACGACCTGGTCAAATTCTAACTTATTCAAACAAATTCCCTCCAATATCTGTTGCCGCATATGTGGCAGGGGTTATTCCGTAACGTCTGCAATAGCGCGTTGCAATAAACATTTCATATTAGAATACCCTACCGAGCCAATGGCGCTTGTCAGTGCGGCAGACAGTTCTTCATCCTGTTTTATGTCCTCAATTAACTGTTCGGCGCCATTCTCCAAAGCCAGGCCTTTGGCTGAGGCGACTGCCGCCACTTTACGCAGCAAAATGCTGCATTCCTGAAGGAGCCGGCGCGTCCCTGCAAAGTAATCGTCTGCATAGGCTTTGGCCTGCTTTAGGCCGTTGAGCAGATACTGTTTCTTGCGTTTCCTTTCGTATTTGCCGCCGGACCTGTCCCTTCCGTCCATCTCTGGCACATATTGGTACATCTGTGCTTTGAGGACAGCAAGATCCGAAGCGAATGGAAGATGGCAATCTTCACTCATGGAGACGAGAACTGCCAGGTATTCGCCTGCTTTTTCTTCTGGAAGGTAATAATCCCTGTTAATTGCTTCAATTACCGGAACCATTTTCTCAAAATATTTTTCAAATTCTTCGATTACTTCTATCGAAAGCATCACATCACCTAACCTAAGGTCAGAAAGCGCTTGGTCTCTCCGCTGTTCTCATCTTTATCAACCACAAAGCTTACGTCCTGTTCCCGGATCTTAAGCTTCACCCGCATCAACTGTTCCGGTGTGCAGCTACTTTCCATTTTGCCGGTTTCCGGCAGTATGAGGATGCCGTCTTTTTGGTCAAAGATTTCCTTGAATTCAAAAAACATGGTGTTGCCGATGATTTGGCACATTTTTTTCAATGACGATTTGTCAATAAACGGCGTTTGTGTATCCGGATAAGAACCGAATTCCTGCTTGCAGGAGCTTTTTAATGTGGATACAAAAGCGTCCGTAAAGTCCAGCAGTTTCATTTCGCCTATGTTGTTTTCCTCTATATAGGTGTTCATATATGTATTCATTAAAGTGCAAATCGACGCCACAGATGATTTATAACATGCTTTTAACTGCGGCTCCTCGCTTAATCGTATTACCCTTGCCTGTTCATCCTGTTCCAAGCCAGGGTCCAGAGAAACCCCAACCTGATCCGCTTCCACAGCGCCGTTTTTCAGCCAAACGTTATGCTCCTGCTTCTCATAATAGCTGTTTTTGATATTCCGATACAGCAGTGTGGGGAGGTTCCGTTCAATTTTTACGAGAATTTTTTTCACCATTTCCTGTGTAATTTCCGTCTTTTTTATGCCCATGACTTTTACAGGGACGTCTATCTCAGCTTCATCAATCGTGTAATGAGGTACCGGCATCCCGCTTAAAATGGGATTCACATGATATTCCTCCGAGAGGGCTGCGCTGTATGTATCGGCAATTTTGCGCGCCTGCAAAAAATCCGTGATCAGTACTCCTGCAAATTCACCAAATGTTATCATGATTTATTCTCCTTTACCGTGTGGTTCTCGACAGACGATGCATCTGAAAGTAAATCCAGCAGGCGCTCCACCCCGGTCGGCATATCGTCCTGTTTGGCGTGGACATGGACGTTAAGGGAATAGTCCCGTTTTACGGTATCTGATGTGCTGCTCTTTTTCTGGTTGGAGATGGAGGCGCTTAATTTGATTCCTGTTTTAAAGCGGAATCCGTTATAATTGGCGTGCGCATCCATATTGCCGCCATATGTCAAATCAGTGGATGATTTTGTCTCCTGCACGGAATTGATTTTGACGTTGAAATCGATTGTCGCGTCGTCCACCCGAATATAAGGGATTGGCACCATAGTAAGAAGCGGCACCTTCAAATTTGTCACCTGTTTGAGGTTCTCTGTACGGGACGGTGCTTTCGTCTCGTCCTCTTCAGGCTCCTTAGGGTTCCCCGATTCTGCCTCCTCGGGTGCAAGCGTCTTTTCATATTGAAAATCGACGTATACTGGCTGCCGATTGCCCTGTTTTTCTTCAAAACCGACCTCGTTAATAAAGTTCACTGTTGTGTGTGCCGCCTGGCTCTGTGCTTCTACAATCGCGCTCAAGGCGCCGCCGATGATGCTTCCTAAACTGATGGAAGAAATTTCGTTTCCGTAATCTGCCATCTTAAATTCCCCTTTCAATTATTATCATTTGTTTTGTTATATTTGTTATCGTTTTCAAGTGTCGATGTTATATATTATAATCTAAGTTCGGTGATTTTGTCTATCGCGGATTTTGGTTATTGTGGGTTTTCAAGATGTAAGAAGGTTTTCTTTGAAAAAATGTGAAGCGACCTAAGAAGTTTTTTATTTGTCAAAAAGAAGATTATGTGCTACACTAAAATATAGTATAGTTTAGGGAAGGGGATGGAAGCATGGCAGGTTTTATGGTAGGGATCAACACATCTTATAATGGTATACATCCGGCGGACAAACAGATGGATGCGCCAGGCAGCCCACAGAACAACAAAGAAGCAGAGGAAGCCGGGAAGGTTCCCAAGGCAGAAAAAGAACCCAGGGAAGAACGGCTGCCGTGGGCGGATAAGGCGCAGAAGGAAGAGGAGGTGCCCAAAGACGGTTTTAGGAAGAAAGAGCTTGGCGAAGAGTGCCAGACCTGTAAGAACCGCAAATATAAGGATGGTTCAGACGAGAATGTGTCCTTTAAGGCGGCGGCGCATATTTCACCAGAAGCGGCAGCCAGCAGGGTGCGCGCCCATGAGGGGGAGCATGTGGCAAATGCTTACAGTAAGGCGGCGCTAAAGGGCGGGGAAGTTGTGTCTGTTTCCGTGCGCCTTGAGACGGCGGTTTGCCCGGAATGTGGGAAGAACTATGTGTCCGGCGGCACTACATCGACCAAGGTTAGGTATCCGGCAGAGAACCCTTACGCGGCAGGGCAAAGGGAGAACCCTTATGCGGCAGGGCAAAGGCAGAGCCAGGCAAATGCAGTGCGGGGCAAGGGGTTTGATTATGCGACCCGGCCTTTAGAAGAATTTGAAATGGAGCGTTATTAAATATGAGTCGTACATCAGCGGAATTAAAACGGTTAGCAAGGGAACAGTTAAATGGTCATTGGGGGCTTGCCATTGCGGCAAACCTGTTAGTGGAGATGATCGTGTCAGGGTTACTGATGCCATTCTATTTTCTGCTTATCCTCACCGGCAGCGGGACAGTTCAGTATATTACATATATAGTGGCGGCAATTATTATCTCTGCAGCCTCCATGATACTGCAGTGCGGTATCCTGAGGATGTATTTCGGGTTTGCCAGGAACCAGGAAGCTGGCGTAGGCATGGTTTTTGAGGAATTTACAAGGAGGCCGGACCGTTATGTCCTGGGTTATGTCCTGATATTTGTTGTGGAGATGCTATGTGTGCTGCCGGGGGCTATCTGCCTGGCAGTGGGGATTGTTGTTGAAACCGTGCTGGCAATATCGATAGGCGTGGCGTTATATATCGCCGGGTTTGTAGTTGTCATAATTGTGTCGCTTCGCCTGTCGCAAATTTTTTATCTGTTGGTGGAGCATGGCGATATGTCCGTCATAGAGGCTTTCCATGTCAGCTCACAGATGATGGAGGGCAATATGGGCCGGTTTTTTTATATCAACCTGAGCTTTATCGGCTGGTCGCTGCTGGGGCTTCTTTCCTGCGGCATAGGCATGTTGTGGGTAACGCCTTACATGATGCAGACCAACGTTAATTTTTACCGGGATTTGACAGGGGAACTGGATGGGGATGCAGGCAGCGGTGTTGAGGCATAAATTCGATGAGGCTTATCTCCCTTTCTGCGAAGAGAGGATAAGCCTCGTGGTATGCATGGATATTTTTCGGATGCCCATGGGCGCATTGCCTGTGGGAATCCAACGTTATGGAAGCTTTCGGCAGCTTTCCCATCCTATCTGTGGAAGCTGCCGGGGCAGGGTTACATATTGTTGAACATATCGTAAGGATCATAGTTGGATGGATAGCCCATATTCTCCATAATTTCTTCAATATACTCCATATAGCCTTCAAAACCGCCAAACTGTACAATTATGGTGAAAAGCCCATAGCATAAGAACAGGATGCCGAAAATAATGGAGATTATGCCGAGAATCAGCCCAGCCTTGGCATAACCGCTCGTGGACATCTCACCGCCGCGTGACAGCAGCGCCAGGATGATTGCCAGTGAGCCGAAGATAATTGCCGGGTAAATGCAGCAGCCCATTACCAGGCCGGCAATTGCCAATACCATAGAAGCGATTGCCATGCTGGCGGAGCGTTTTTCTATGTAGGATGGATTAGGCGTATCAGGCATATTGGGCATATTGTATTCATTGTAGTCCATAAAGCGAACCCTCCTTCTTAAGTCTCGTTCTATTGTAGCATTTATAACTGCAAATTACAAATTAATATGTGATTGATGTGATTACGGGGTGATAGGATGAAAATAGTAATGATACATGGGCAGGACCATGAAGGCTCTACCTGCCATATTGCGAGGATGCTTGCAAAAAAGATCGGGGGCGAAGCCATAGAATTTTTTCTGCCGCGGGATTTTGGTGAGTTCTGCGTTGGCTGTACCCGCTGCTTTGGCGAATCAGAGGTGAAATGTCCTCATTATAATAAGCTATCCCCGATTACAAAAGCAATGGATGACGCGGACGTAATCATATTGGCAAGCCCTGTCTATGTCTATCATGTAACAGGCGCTATGAAAGCATTTCTTGACCATTATGGCTGGCGTTGGATGGTGCATCGACCAGAGGGGAAGATGTTTTCCAAGCAAGCCGTCTGTATCTCTACGGCGGCTGGGGCAGGGATGAAAAGCACAAACCAGGATATGGCGCACAGCATGTTTTTTTGGGGCATTGGCAGGATTTATAAATATGGCGTCGCGGTGAGGGAGACGGCATGGAAGCGGGTCAGCCCCCAAAAGAAACGTTTGATAGATAAGAAGCTTGGACGCCTGGCAAACAAAATTAAAAGCAGGCAGGGGCGTGTAAAGCCTTCGTTCAAGACAAAGGCGTTTTTTGGGGTTATGGCGAAAATGCAAAAACGTGGCTTTAATCAAGCAGACGCAGATTATTGGCGGGAGAAAGGCTGGACGAAAAAGAAGCGTCCCTGGAGGCGGACAATAGATTTATAAGGTGCGGCAGGAATAAGAGGCGGCAAGAGTGCGAAGCCAGGCTGCATGGAGATGAGGGTAGCTCGATAGGGCAGGGAAACAAAGGAGGTTATGATGAATTTAGGGACGACGTATATTTGTGTGGGTGATATGCAAAAATCCTTAGCTTTTTATAAAGAATTGCTGCAAAAGGAGCCGTTATACGCCAATGAGGACAGATGGATTACTTTTGGCTGCGGCAACACATTATCACTTTACAATAAACATTATGATGAAAAAATAATCAGCAGGGAGCCAAATGAGCATTTCAACCAAGCGTACATAGACGATTTTTTCGCGGATAAGGGACAGGCAAGGAATAACATTATGATCCTCAACTTTGAAGTGGATGATTTGAAGCAGGAACATGAAAGGCTGCTGGGGCTTAATATCGGTAAGGTGTCTGAGTTAATGTACGTCAACGTGCATATGCCATATTGGTATTTTAATATTGAGGACCCGGATGGGAATATGATTGAGATAACAGGGAGGATGCCTTAAGACGGGTATGGTTAAGATAACAGGGGAGCTGCCTTAAGACGGGCATATCGAACAATGAGGGCTTGGAGGAATATAATATGTTTAGGGAATGAATATGGCTGGGAATCAGCCGTATGCGCATTTTCTGGGAAATTGCAGAATTAACCAAGATAGGAAAAAGGGAGATAAGGTATAGGCGTTAAGGATGGGTCCAACGAAGTTGGGATGATGCCTTAGGGCGTGTACCAGGGAGATTTTGAATTATCATATATAGTAAATGGAGGAGATTTAACATGAGCCATATCGCATGGGATGACAGTTATGACATCGGTGTGGATTTTATTGATAAAGAACACCAGGTGCTTTTTTCAACGATGAATAAATTGATGAGCCTCATTGAGAGCGAGGAAAAGAGTGAATATGTATGCCGGGAAGGCATTAAATACCTGAAAGGCCATACGGAAAAGCATTTTGAACATGAAGAAGAGTATATGAAATCCATTAATTATAGTGATTACGAAATACACAAGCGTTTGCATGATGATTTTCGGTTCAAAACAATGCCGGCATTGGAGGAGGAGATGGAGGCTTCCCAATACTCCGCAGATTCTATCCGACATTTTCTGGGCGTCTGCATCGGATGGGTGATTTCCCATACGGTGACGGAGGACCAGGCGATTGCCGGGAAGGCAGGCAGCAAATGGGGGGATATCCCACAGGAGAAGGAACAGGATGCCTTAGAGGCAACGATTATCCAGCTTGTGTATGAGATGTTCCAAATGAAAGCGAAGCTGATAAGCGAGCAGTATGCCGGGGAGGACTTTGGCAAGGTATTTTGCTGCCGCATGGTTTACAGTGGGGAGAATAAGGAGCGTTGGCAGATTATGCTTGTCTTTGAAGACAGGCTGTTGCTTAAGGTTATCAGCAACATACTGAATTCAGATTACCCGAAAGTGGACGATATGGTGCTTAACGTCACCCGTTATTTGGCACGGCAGTTTTTAGAGCAGATTAGGGAACGTATCCCGGCATTTGACTTAATGACGCTGGAGGATGAAAGCTTATTGACCCATGAGCAGTTATTGAAAGCCTTTCAGCGTGAGCATCCGTCCTGCAGCCTGCTATTCAGCACGGGAGAAGGGTATTTTGCGTTCTGCGCGGTATCCGCGGAACCGCTCAGCGGAAAGATTACCTCAGAAATCAACCATCAAAATGCCATGAACGCGGTCAGGGATTATCTGGTGAAAGAGAACGAGGAGCAGGAAAAGCGCAGGCATAAGATACTTGTGGTAGATGACTCTGAGTTTATGATTGCCAGGATTCGCAGCCTCCTGGCAGGAAAGTATGACGTAATAGAGTCAGATTCCAGCATTTCCGCAATTAAGATTATTGCAGTGAACCGCCCGGACTTAGTCCTGTTGGACTACGAGATGCCAGTCTGTGATGGGAAGCAGGCCCTGGCAATGATTCGGTCAGATAAGGATATTGCGGATATCCCGGTGATGTTCCTGACTGGCAGAAGCGATAAGGAGAGCGTTAAGAATGTCAAGGCGTTAAAGCCGGAAGGATATTTATTAAAAACCATGCCGGATGATTTCATTTTGAAAACAGTTGAAGATTTTTTTGCAAATAAGAAGAAATAGCTGGTGATTAATTATCGCCAACTGCGCCAGGCACGGCTGCTTTGCATGTTCGTGCGTGGCGCATCGCCTGGAGGGGCTGTATCTTCGGCAGTTTCAATTACTGAATATTTAGGGAGAGGTTTTACCGGATATGACAAAAGATAAGGATAGCCAGAGGCGGGATTACTGCTTTTGGCTATTTTATCTTCTTATCTTATAGGAAAGGCCTTGTCACGTTAAAGCGTGAAAGCACCTTTACCTATAAGATAAAAATAATTATGCGCACTCGCACAAGAGGAAAATATTGCTTCGCAATTGTGCTCGGCGCAGCAAATCGTCCAAGTCCCTCATGAATGAGGGATTTAGGGAGCTGATGCGGACTTGTCCGCTTTGTTCTAGGAAAGGTCTTGTCACGTTAAAGCGTGAAAACATAATCGGAAAAAGAAAGGAAGCAGATGATGGCTACATTGGTTTTAATTGTGGAGGATGACAGTGATATCAACCAGATGTTAAAGGAGCTTCTCGCAGGACAAGGATATGAGACAATGCAGGCGTTCTCGGGGACGGAAGCTTTGCTTTGTTTGGAGAAGCGCGTGCCGGGGGCTGTAATCCTGGATTTGATGCTGCCGGGCATGAAAGGTGAGGATGTTTTGCGCAGCATAAAGGAGGCGCATCCCTATGTCAGCGTCATTGTGTCCTCAGCGCGGGACGACGTGCAGGCCAGGGTGTCCATGCTTCGGGCCGGGGCGGATGATTATGTGGTAAAGCCTTTTGACACAGAGGAGCTTTTGGCAAGGTTGGAAGCGGTGCTGCGGCGCAGCGCAGGGGGCGGGGAGCACATAAACCCTGCTGGCGCGCAGGAGGTTTTGGCATATAAGGGTTTGAAGGTTTACCCGGAAAGCCTAAAGGTGCAGGCAGCAGGGCAGGAAGTTTCCCTGACGAAGCGGGAATACATGATTTTAGAGCTTCTCATGCGCCACCCCGGGAAAGTCTTTACGAAAAGCAATATCTATGAGTCTGTGTGGAATGAGGAATTTTTGGGGGAGGAAAATGCAGTGAATGTGCATATCAGCAATATCCGCCAGAAGCTTGCCAAGGCATGTCCGGATGAAACATATATCCAGACTGTATGGGGCATTGGCTTTAAAATGGGATAGCTGCCAAATCTTTATGGTTTCTTTATATTTTGCCTAAAGTTTCTAAAAGATCCCCTGTTATACTGTCCTTTAGTCCTATAGGATAAATCTTGTTATGGGAAAGCAGCAATCTATGGAAAAATGGTTTGACAGCCCACAGGAGAGGAGGAACAGTATGGATTATGCGTTGAGGACGGACGGGATCACTAAGATATATGGGAAACATACCGTGGTGGACCATGTAAGCATGCATGTGAAAAAGGGAGATATTTACGGCTTTATCGGCAAGAACGGAGCGGGGAAAACGACCTTTATGCGTATCGTGGCGGGGCTTGCGGTCCCTGCGGCGGGAAGCATGGAGCTGTTTGGATCGGGCGACTTAGAAAGGCAGAGGCAGCGTTTGGGGACCTTAATTGAACAGCCGGGGCTTTATGGGACGATGACGGCAAGGGATAACCTGGAGGTCGTGCGCAGGAGCCTGGGCATTGCCAGGAAGCAGGCAGTGGATGAGATGCTGGAATTCGTGGGGCTTTCGCAGGCGGGGGAGAAGAAGGTTAAGAATTTCTCCTTGGGCATGAAGCAGCGTTTGGGGATTGGCATCGCTTTGTTCCGCAGCCCGGATTTCCTGATACTGGATGAGCCTATCAATGGCTTGGACCCGGAGGGAATTAAGGAAGTGCGCGACCTTTTATCTAAGCTCAACAAAGAAAAGCAGATTACCATATTGATTTCAAGCCATATTTTGGGTGAATTGTCCAAAATAGCTACAAAGTATGGAATTATTAAGGAAGGCGCCTTGATTGAGGAATTTGCAGCGGAAGAATTGAAAAGCAGATGTAAAAGATGCGTCAAATTAGTTGTGGATGACGCGCAGCGCGCCGTCACAATCTTGGAGGAAAAATGCCATATTCTGCAATACGATGTACCCAAAGAAGGCGTTATCCGGGTATTTGACGGGCTGGACCATCCCTGGGTGATTAATCGGGAATTGGTCGAGGGCGGCATACAACTGAAGGAAAGTTATCTTGCGGGGCAAGATCTGGAAGGTTCTTTTATGGATTTGTTGGGAGGTGCGCCGAATGATTAATTTACTGAATGCAGAATTTTATAAATTAAGGAAAAGCAAGGCTATTTATATAGGGATATTGACGGCGTCAATCCTTGCGTTATTGCTCTATGGCTCCCTGCTGCTGGTTGACAAAATCAACCAGGGGGAGATTGGCAACGGTACAGCCGGGGTCACCGTATCGCAAGTCGGCGAGGGTGTGGATGATGGCGGCGCGCCTGGCTCTATGATGGAGGAGATTGGGATTGTCGGCGTATTGCAGCAGATGTTTGGAGGCCATTTTGTAGGAATCATTGCAGCAGTGCTGGTAAGTATTTTTGTGATACGGGAATTTGCCACAGGCGCAATCAAGAACCTGGTGGGCAAGGGGTATACGAGGACTGCCATTTTCTTTGCAAAGATGGTTCCGGTCGTGGTGCTGATGCTGGTATTTGAGGCGGTGGTGGCGATCGTGACGATATGTATGGGACTCCCATTTATGGGTTGGGAAGGCTTTTTGGCTACGGACTGGGGGGACGTCGCCGCTTATACAGGGTTCCAGTTCCTGTTTGGGGTTGTGGTTGCCGTAATCTATATGCTGGTGGGGGAGCTTACCCGCAATTTGGCGGCAGGGATTTCTGTGAGCATCGGCGTGCTGCTGTTTTCCACGACGCTTACGGCAGGGCTTGACCTTGTCTTCCATGGGATGGGATTCCAGCCCTCAAAATATTGGGTCCTGGACCTGATGTCATCCTGCCCGACGACAGATTTCCCATCGGAATTTACCTTGCGGGGCGTGTTGGTATCGGCAGTGTGGTTCGTGGCAGCGGCAGCGCTTGGCGCCTTGCATTTTACAAAAGCAGATGTAAAATAATGGGTGGAAAGCATAAGGGGCTGTTTGTGGCTATATAGAGGATTCATAAGGGATGGGGTATTATGGGAATCATTCTTGCAGGTGTAAGTATTTTTTTGGCGGCGGCAGCGGTGGTGCTGCTGTTTCGCCTTGTAAGTTACCGCAAACAAATCAAGCATATCAAAGAGCAGTTGTTATTTATGGAAGCAGAGGGAAGCAATTTTATGCTGACCTCTGCTTATCCTGTAGGGAAAACGCAGGAGCTTATCAATGTCCTGAATGAAGTGATTGAAAATTTTAGGCGCAGGCAGCGGGGGCTGGAGAGAGCCAATCAAAGTTACCGGGAGAGCATCACCAGCATTTCCCATGATATCCGCACGCCGCTGACCTCCGTAAAAGGCTATGTGCAGATGCAGAAGAATGCAGATATCCCACAAGAGAAAAGAATGGAATATTTACAGATTGTGGAACGCAGGTTAGAGGAGCTTTCAGATATTTTAAACCAGCTCTTTGAATATGCCAGGCTTGAGGCGGGAGAGTTCCAGTTAGATCCACAGCGGTTGAATGTGGGAAATATTTTTGCAGAGGTTATTTCCATGTTTTATGAGGATTTTGCCTCAAAAGGCTTAGAGCCGCAGGTTGAGATGCCCGGGGAAGCTATGTTCATCCAGGCGGACAAGTATGCGATTTCCAGAATATTGGAAAATCTCATTAAGAATGCCCTGGTGCATGGGGAAGGGAAATATCGTTTTTCGCTGGCGTCCCGGGGCGGGTACGCGATCATCACCATTGCCAATGAGACAGAGCGCATTGAGGAGAAAGATTTGCAGCATATTTTTGAGCGGTATTACACGACAGACCAGTCCAGGAACCGCAGGACGACCGGGCTTGGCCTTGCCATTGCCAAGGAATTTACCGAGCAGATGGGAGGAAGCATCAAGGCTTTTTTGCGGGAGGGGTATTTTGCGGTGGAGGTGTGTTTTGCGAGCGAACGTGTTACAAGGTGGTGAGCCTCCCTTAAAAGAAGGGGGGTGACGCATATGATGAATACATACCAAATTTTAACCCTGTTATTTTTGGGCGGTAATTTTCTTATTGCGTTGCTTACCTATTTAGATAGGACTAATAAGCGCAAATAAACAAGCCTACCTTGTCACTTGCCCGGTGAAGGTAGGCTTTTAAGCTACTGGAGGTCAACCACGCTTGTGGGCGGTTGCTCCTTTTCTATAATATAACATTTCTGAATCTGAAAATCAACTGCATTTTCTAGAATCCGACGAAATTATCCTTATCATTTTTCTGACACACAGCCCATAAACAGGCGCTTACAGCGTTCCATAAAGTTTGTTAAAAACCATACCATAAAATCTATCAGATATAAATAGTATGCGAGCTTGTTATATTTATGGAGGATGAAAATGGGAAACATATATGGATATGTGCGCGTGTCAAGCGTGGAGCAGAATGAGGGCAGGCAGATGCTTGCAATGGAAAAGACCTTATGGGGACGTTTATTCCCGCGAGCAATGAGGAAAATAGACATGCTTGCATGGATATTTGACGAATGCCGCGAGGGTCAAACACCCCGCAGCAAGATTGATACCCCGTCAGCTTGCTACGGGGTATTTGATTGCAGATTTGGTGCTGCAGATACTGTCTTTTGTGGCGGTGAATGAAAGGGAAAGTATCAGGGAAAGTAAGGTAACGGCAGGAGCCGCTCAGCGTCACCTGCTGGGCAGATAAAGTGTGGTGATGCAATCCAGGAATGCAATATGAGCCATGCCACGTTTTACCGACGTTTGCGGGAGTACCGCATGGGTCGGGAAACGTGAAAAGAAGTATCAAAAGGTGTACTTTTTGATACTTCTTTTCTTATGGGATATTTTACTATAAATGGGATGGTAATGCAATAATTATTTTTGTTTTTATAGGTTTTGGCTGCAAAATATAAAACTTTTCTGTGATTTTTCCTTCAAAGTTGGTGAAAAAATACTGTAAATAATAAAAAAAGGGCATTTATCAAAAAGTACGCTTTTTGATATAAAGGACCTATTTGCAATATTGAAAAAAGCATGTGACAGAGAGAGGAAGGAGAGCAAATGATGAAACGGTTGTTAAAGAGAATGTCTACGGTTGTGCTGGCTGTGTGTATCTGTCTGGGGGTTCCGGGGGAGGTGAGGGCAGAGAAGTCACTTTCACCGGAACTGGCAGAGATTTTGGGAACTGGAAATGGAGTTACTGGTTTTTATGACTGCGGAACAAGTACGGAAGATGGGGTGATACAAGTCCGGACGGATTCTCATTCTTTGAGGGAAGGAGATACGGTAGAGGTTCAGATTTTTTATGATAAGGAAAAAGACAGTCTGCAAGCAAATCTCTTTGGCTGGACAATGGATGCAACTTATGATGAAAATGTATTGGAATTTGTGGGAATAGACTTCCCCGATGAACACTTAAAATATGGCGTATCGGACTACAGTGATGCTTCTCTTCAAATTCCTGGACATGTGTGGCTAGAGGCTTCATATGAAACGAAGACACAACAGATAAATGGGCTTGATAAGGGTGGTTGCGTGGCGACAGTGACATATCGGGTAAAAAAAGACGTAACGTCTACTAAAATTTATTTTTGGGCTATTGCTCTGACGAGTGTTACTCCAGATGAGCATAGGTATGAAGTAAAAGTTGAGGGAGGGTATAACTATGATGTCCTTACTTTAAACTTGACAGATACTTCTGACGCAGCGTCTAAGCTTACCCTCTCCACCACCCCAGCCCAGGGCAGTGAAGAAATCATTGTTCCCATAAATATCGAAAGAAACGATGGCTTCAACCTCTTAGGTCTGGACTTGGATTACGATACGTCCCTGTTCACCTATGAATCGTTGGAAATTGCCGAGAGCCTGCAATCCAAAATCAGCCTGGATTCTATCTATGAAGCGCCGGGTTCCGGCAGGATAAAAGCGTCGTTCATTGCCTTGGAGGATATCACGGATGTGGGGGATTTCCTGAAATTAAAATTGAAAGTAAAGGATGGGGTGGCAGCAGGCACAAGCTCCAATGTTGAAGTAGGGGTTAGCCAGGTAGGGAATAAAGCGGAGACAAGCATGAGCGGGAGTGGGACGACCTGTGCCGTAAGCATAACAGACGCAGGCGGCGAGGAGCAGCCAACATTAGGCGACGTCAATGCGGATAAAAAGATTGACCTTGTAGATGCAGTTTACATTTTGCAGAATTACAACCAGGTGCGGGAGTTTACGAAAGCCCAGGAGACAGCGGCGGATGTGGACAAAAATGGAACGGTAAATCTTGTGGACGCGTTAATGATAATGAAGTACTTTAACGGGGAAATCACCGAATTTTGACAAGGCATAAAAGGACAATTAGGAGAGCAAGATGAAAAAAACGATAAAATTATCATTAGCGGCACTATGCCTGATTTTCCTGTTCCCCCAAATAGTATGGGGAGCAGATATCAATATTACATATCGGACAGAAGAGGCTGCTAAGGCAGGGGATAAAATAAATGTTGAAATCGATATATCCGGGAGCAAACCAGTCACCACGTTAGGGCTGCGCCTTAATTATGACAGCGACAAACTTACCTTTGAGGGGGAGTCCTGGTCAGAGGGCATAAAAAGTGCAAATGCCATGACCCTTGTATCAGATGTGGAAAATGATGGAGGGAAAGCGCTGAATATTTCCATGATATCTGACGTTGGGTATCAGGGCAGCGGGACAGTGGTGACCTTGGCTTTTTCCGTAAAAGGGGATTACTCAGATGTCCCGGTGGAATTACAATTGAGGGATGTTACGGATAAGGATATGCAGGATGTTTCGGAGTCCACAAACGTTTCCTACCAAAAACAGGGAGGCAGCGGCGCTGTCCCCGGTAACGGGAATGGAAATGGGGACAGCGGGAACCAGGGCAGCCATACAGGGGATAAGGCTCAAACCAGCAAGGCTTATAAGACAGGGATAGATATTTTGGATTTTAAGGTGCTCTTCCTGGGAGGGATTTGCCTTGCAGTGGGATGCTCTTGCGTCATTATAAAAAGAAAATTATCCCGATGAAAACGATAAATGAAAAAATGCTCCAGGATATACAAAAAATCTATACGATTAGCCAGAGTTATAATCTGTCTGACCAAAAAGAAGTGGACGCGGTATACCGCAAATTGAAAAAACAGGGGAAGCACAGGTTTTATACCTGGATAGGAAGATCCTTTTTTGAGGGGCTAAAAACAAAGACTTCCTTTGCCAGGTATCGGCGGTATGCCGCGTTTTTCGTACGGCAAGTTGGAACCCTGGCGTTCCTTACGGCTGCTTTACTGCTGGGGGCTGGAGCAGCCAGCAGGGTAAAGGACCATGAAAATAAGGTATTACAGGAAGTTTTGGCAGAAATGGAAGCCAGGGAGGGCACAGGCAGTTTGCCGGATACCCTGCCTCAAGAGAGACAGGAAACGAATCTGTCCCCAACAGACGATGGAGGTTCGGGAAACCCCAAGGTTATGGAAGAGTACCAAAGGTTTTACGATTTGAACGAGGATTTTGTAGGATGGATAAAAGTGGAGGGCACAGACATAGATTATCCTGTTTTACAGAATAGGGAAAACCCGGAATTTTATCTTTCCCATAACTTTTTTGAAAAAGAGGACAGGTGTGGCGCTATTTTCCTTGATGGCGCCACAAACATATATCCAAAAGACAAGAATATCGTGTTGTATGGGCATAACATGAGCGATGGGAGTATGTTTGGAGAGTTAAAAAAATATAAGGACAAGGCTTTTTTTGAAGGGCATCCCGGCTTTGGGTTCAACACCCTCTATGAGAAATCCACGTACCAAATTGCGGCGGTGTTGGTAACAGACGTATCAGATACCGGGGATTTCTGCTACTTTAATTTTTACAATTATGATGATCAGGAATTTCAAAAATATATGGATTTTATCAGCCAAAACCGTCTTTATGATACCGGTTATCAGTTTGTGTATGGTGAATCTTTTGTAATGCTTTCCACCTGCGACGGGCATGACACAGACAACAGGCTTGTGGTTGTAGGAGTGGAAAAATCAACCTCTAATGTTTTGAGGCACTTGTAAGGGCGTTGCAGTAAGTTTCATAAGTGAATTTGGGCATTCTATTTGAAGGAGAGCAGCCATAAAGAAATGAACAGGGGGAATTGTGGAGCATTTGTTTCACAATTCCCTCTGCTGTTCCAATTTATCAAGTCTATTTCGTATAATCTGTTATTCTGCTTTCAGTTCTTCCAATTTCTGTTCTAAAGCAATTATTACACGGTTTGCAACCCTGCAAGCTGCTCCACTTCTGCGACTTCAAGATTTGAATATTTTGCAATTTTATCAATTGATAATTCTCCATCCTGCAGCATCCTAAGGGCTGTTTCCTTTTTTGTTTCATTTATGCCCTGGCTTATGCCCTGATTTAAAATCCTCCTTGCACTCGTTTCAATCATTGCACCTCTCATCATACCACCTACAACTTTCTGCACGTTTTCATATTTCTGTGCGATTTCCTTTATAACATCACCCGATAAATCAATAATTGTCCGCTTATCAAATGCCCCAATGGCTCCCTGCCGTTCCAACTCATCAAGCCTTTTAAGGATAATTTGATATTCCGCTTCCAATTCTGCCAACTTTTTCTCATTACTATTATACTCAGAAAAACTTTTCTCATGTGAAAAGATATAAAACGGGATCAGCATCAGCAGGCCTTTCTCAAAAATATCATTCAATGAATACGCCTGTACTTTCATAACCGGCACATCATACTGCACTGTTCCGCCCGGCGTAATTATCACATACTTCATTCTGTCTGGCGTTTTTTGATAAGACCGGAGATACAAAACGGCCGTATGGGGAAATGTCACGGTCAGTGTTTCCTCTGTAACCTCGCCCTCGTCAAGAGCTATCTGTGCATCATACTCAAAAAGCCGTATTGCAATCTTGCCGTCCGGCATGCTGCTTTCACATTCAATGTGGTATTTCTTCTGTACTTTTCCCAAAATCCTGAAATTCGTATCAGTAATTCTTTCTTTGTCTGCTTCATCCTGCTGGTCTATAAAATGCTCATTGGGAAAAAACTGAATTTCCTCTTCCCCTGTATATGTTTCACTAAAAATCTCATTGATAATCGGAATAATCAGTTTTCGGCAGTCATTTAAGATTGTCCGAAATGCCCCATCATATATGTTTGCCATGCCTTATCCTCTTCTTAATTTATAACTGTATCTTATCATCATTTTGACATAAATACAAGCAACCATCAGCATTTGTTATCAAATAAGCAAGTGCAATTTTGCAATATTTTACTATGCAATTACCCCAATTTTCTTTTCTCAAAAGTTAAATTTCCTGCTTTTAGCTGTTCCGTTATGCCCTATGCCTGTTCCTATTCGGCGGTTACAGTTAAGCACGGTATTGGATTATCTCCTTGCTGTTCATATTCGCCGCCTAATCTCTTAAAAATCAATCCTCTCACAAGTGGCAAACTGAACGCCTACCTTAGAATGGATGCAACGTCTTAAGGTATAAGGGCTTGTGCGGGGAGATTGTGAACGAGGAAATTATATATGCTTAAGCAGCAAGGCGGCAGAGAGAAATCTCTGCTGTTTTTTTCGGGAGAGTTTTGTGAATATAAATGAAAACTATTTATGAATATAAGGCGAAGCAGATTGACAAAATCATGTCAATGGAATATAATTAAACCGATGGTTTAATTAATGAAAGGAGAAATACAGATGGCACGCAGAAAAAAAGAACCCAAAAGCGTACATAGAGAAAATATTGCCGCTGCCGCTTCGGCATTGTTTATGGAGAAAGGGATTACGGCAACTTCCATGAATGATATAGCAAAAGCGGCTGGATATAGCAAAGCGACATTGTATGTGTACTTTGAGAACAAAGAGGAAATTATCGGTTTTTTAGTGTTAGACAGCATGAAAAGGCTTTACAGTTACATAACTTCCGCATTGGAGCAGCAGGAGGGGACAAAAGCAAGGTATGATATGATTTGCCGGGGGTTAGTCTTGTACCAAGAAGAATTTCCTTTTTATTTTAAAATGGTGTTAGATAAAATTAACATTGATTTTGAAAGCCAAGGTTATTTGCCCGAAGAGAAAGAAACCTATCAAGTCGGGGAGGAAATAAATGAAAAAATAAAGGATTTTTTAGTAAGCGGCATGAAAAAAGGCGATTTGCGTGATGACATAAAAGTTATGCCTGCTATCTTTCAGTTCTGGGGTATGTTGTCAGGGCTTATCCAGTTGGCGGCAAATAAAGAAGAATACATTGAAAAAACAATGCACTTATCTAAAAAACAATTTTTAGAGTATGGCTTTGATATGTTATACCATTCGATTGAAAAGGAGGGAGGGAAATGAGCACGGACAAGAAATTGGCGCTTGCAATTTTAGGCAGCCCTCATAGAAACGGGAAGACGGCGTCTATGATGGAAATTGCAATCCGCAGAGCCGAGGAGAAAGGCTATATGGTAACTAAAATAAATCTGTACGAAAAAAATATCTCATTCTGCATGGGATGCCGTAACTGTATAGACACGAAAGTCTGTACGCAAAAAGACGATATGCAGGAAATCGCCAGCTTTTTGCGTGAATGCCAGATAGTCTTTCTTGCGGCGCCTGTTTATTGGGCGAATGTCCCTGCCCCTGTTAAAAATTTATTTGACCGATTGTTAGGAACAGCTATGGAAGAAACAAATACTTTCCCCAAACCACGTTTGAAAGGGAAAAAATATATGCTTTTAACTTCCTGCAATACCCCTTTCCCATTTTCATGGATATTTGGACAAAGCAGGGGGGCAATACGTAATATGGACGAATTTTTTAAGGCTGCAGGCATGAAGCCAATAGGCAAAGTTGTCTATGCAGGCGCTTCTTCTAAAAAGGGGCTTCCAAAGCGCATAGGCAGAAAGATTGAGAGGTGTTTGAAATGAGAATATCGGAAAAGAAAATGGGGAAATTGTAAGTATTAATATTTTGGAGCATAGGCATGAGCGTGGAAAAGCCGCAGAAACCCTTTTGATGGTAGATAGCGAATCTTGACATTTATTTTTCTTTACTGTATTATACAATACTGTATTATACAGTATAGAAAGGAGAAAATATATGTCAACTATTGATTTAATAATTTTAGGCTCACTCTATCAAAGCCCCAAAAGTGCATACGAATTACAAAAACAAATTGAGGACAGGCATTTAGCCAGATGGGTAAAAATAGGTTCTTATACAGTATATAAAAAAGTTATCCAATATGAAAAAAAAGGATTTGTCCTTAGTGAAACAAAGAAGAATGGGAATATGCCTGAAAAAACAGTATATACACTCACACCAAACGGGAAAACAAAGTTTCGTGAATTGATGTCTGAATTTTCAGCAGGTGAAACCAGAATATTTTTGGATTTCAACGCCGTTATTGTAAATATGTCATCGCTTGATGATACAGATTTCAAAGAATGTATGGACAATATAAAGAACAGCATTTGTAAAACCAAAAACCAAATACAAGAACAAATGTCAAGGCAAAAGGAAATGACCTTATTAGGACAAATGATATTGGAACAACAATATATGCTTTTAGAAACATTAGAAAAATGGGAAAAGATTTTTGAACAGAAAATTAACGGGGAGGATGGAAAACATGATTAGCTTTATCTTATTAAACCTTATGATCTACATACCATTTCATTTATTTGAGGAAGCAGTTGGAGATTTCCCTAGATGGATGTATGAACATAAATGGCTGCCCTATCATATGACGCATGGACATTGGATGGCAAATAATATTTTTATCTATTATCCTATGCTGCTGTTGGCAGTATTCATTTATATATTCAACAAAAATATGATTTGTTTTGGTGTGGCTGTTTTGATATGGGGGCTTATCAATTTTGGAGACCATTTCTTTTATACAATCAAGGATAAAAAGGTTTCTCATGGACTGATTACAGGCTTTTTATTTCTGGTTAATTCTGTATGGGGACTAAGATTTTATATGTTATCAGATGATTATTCAACGCTTCATCTGATTATTGGGATATGTATTGGTGGTCTCCTCTTTGCGTTGCCTATCGGCTTATGCGTTGTCGCATATAAATTCTTTGATAAATTTATTAAGTAAAATATGTTGAAAGCGAGTTGAAAAATGCAATGCTGGAAATGAAAAAATAAGTAACTGGTTATTATGTCCCATTTGCGGAAATAAGACCCGTGACAAAAAGGAGAAATCTCTCCTGTTATTCGTGGTGCAGTGTAGCGCCTTTTTTCAGTCGATTGGAAAGCCAATTCCTGCGGCAGTTATTTCCTTATGCCGTCAAATAATCATTTTAATTCATTCCTGCCCTGCGAGAAAAATACTACCCCCAATACAACCCTGGTAGTATAGCTTTCCGGGGGTTTTTCTGTTATGTTGTGAAATATCGCCCCTGCAACATGCCCTAAGCCTTCAACATTACAAAACTGTAAGTTTATTGTAAGGTAAACACAGGGCAATTTTAAGAAAAATGCGATAGACTGTCCTCAGGCAGCAGGAGGCGCCCTATATCCTTCTGCAATTCCCATTCCGATAGGGCGTCGAATGCGCCTTTAAGATGTTACTGCGCGACGGCATTTTGTTCTATCATGCGTCAGTTAAGACTGCCGGGGTATAATCTTAAAGAAAAATTAAGAAAAATAGTGAAGAAATTCCAAGAATAATTTCGTTAAATAAAATAGGACAACAAAAAAGCACAGGAGAGGAAGCATATGAGAGACATTACATTTACTGTACCCTGTTTTAATTCTGAGGATTATATGGAACATTGCATTGATACATTGCTGACAGCGGACGAGCGGGCGGAGATTATCATTGTCGATGATGGCTCCACAGACCGCACCGGGGAGATTGCGGACAATTATGCAAGGAACTACCCGGAGATTGTGCGGGTAATCCACCAGGAGAACGGCGGGCATGGTTCTGGCGTCAATGCGGGGCTTGCGTTAGCAACGGGCAGATATTTCAAGGTTGTGGATTCCGACGACTGGTTGGATGAAAGGGAGCTGCAGAAGCTTCTGCATAAGATTCGCGAGTGGGAAAAACGGGATATTACGGTAGATTTGATTATCTGCAATTATCTGTACGACCATGCTAATGAGCGCAAGGTTAAGCGGATGGGCTATAAGAATGTCCTGAGGGAAAACCAGGTTTGCGGCTGGGATGCAGTCAGGCATTTCCATCCGTCCCAGTATCTTGTGATGCACTCTTTATTTTACCGCACGGATGTGTTGAGGAAGTCCAAGGTTAAGCTGCCGAAACATACTTTTTATGTTGACAATATTTTTGCTAACCAGCCGCTGCCTTATGTGCGGACATTGTGTTACCTGAACCTGGACCTCTACCATTATTTCCTAGGCAGGGATGACCAGTCTGTCAATGAGAAGGTTTTGATGCGGCGCATTGACCAGCAGATACGGGTGACAAAGCTGGTTTCCAAATGTGCGGATTTGGAGAAATTGAGCGAGGATAACCCTAAGCTCAGCAATTATTTAATCCGTAATATTTCAATTATGATGGCTATTTCATCCATCCATCTTTTACTGATCGGCACGCCGGAGGCGTTAAAGAAGCGGGAAATGCTCTGGAATTATGTAAAGTACCACGACCAGAAATTGTACGCATTGCTGAAATGGAGGACCATCAGCGGCTTCACGTACCTCCCGGGGAGGGTTGGCGATGCGTTTACGCTTGCCGGATACCGTGTGGCAAGGAAGTTATACCAATTTAACTAAGAAAGAGACATAAGAGGTAACAGGCAGGGCAGCTTGTCTGAACTGATACCACAAGAGAGGAAGACTGAATGGAACAGATATATTTTGCATTGGTAGACACGCCGGGGCTTTTTGCCTCTATGATCCGCAAGGTGACAGGCATCAATTATATCCATGTGGCGTTGTCTTTGGACGAGGAATTGCAGGAGGCATACAGCGTAGGCAGGCGCAATCCGGCAATCCCCATATTTTCAGGCTTTGAGAAGGAAGATACGCGCGAGATAGAAAAGGCATTCCCGACGGCGCGCTACAAGGTTGTCAGCCTGGAATGCACGAAGGAGCAGAAAGAGGAGATTGCCAGGCAGCTCAGGGAATGTTATGAGAAAAGATTTCAATATCATTATTGTGTATTGGGGCTTCCCATGATATTATTGAATATACCGTTTTACCAGAAGAACCATTATACATGTTCTTCTTTTACCGCTAATATTTTACAGGAAAATGGGATAGAGCTTTTCGACAAGCATTTTTCGCTGGTTACGCCCAGGGATTTCTATGAGCTGGAACAGACCAGCGCCGTCTATGAGGGGACGCTTAGCAAATTTAACAGGCTTAACGGCTGCTATCCGGTGAGACGAAGGAATATGTTCCGTAAGATGTGGCGGAAATTATCTTATGCAGTGAATGGAGTTTACTTATGAGTAAGAAAAATATTATCAGCGCAATCATTTTTATTTTGCTGGCAGTACTGACATTTTATGTGATTTTCAAGGGAAATGACATGGAGGCGGTTGTAGGGGCTGTCAGGACCCTGCATCCCTTGTATCTGTGCGCGGCCGTCGCCACAGCGTTCTTTTTTGTGTCAGCGGAGGGGTTTATGATCTGTTATCTGCTGAGGGCTTTAAATTATAAGACGAGCACCGCTACCTGTGTGAAATACTCGTTCGTGGGTTTTTTCTTTTCCGGGATTACGCCCTCGGCGACCGGGGGACAGCCCATGCAGCTCTATTATATGCAGAAGGAAGGGCATAAAGTTTCGGACAGTTCCGTGGTCTTAATGACTGTGGCGGTCATTTATAAATTTGTGCTGGTGGTTATGGGGGTGGGCATTTTAATTTTCTGTTACCAGCCGCTTGCAGACCACTTGCAGGGCTATTTGTACCTCTATTACCTGGGGTTGTTTTTAAACACGCTGTTAGTGGTGGTCCTTATTTTTATCATGGTCAGCCCCAAATGTTTTAAAGGGCTTGTCATAGGTGGAGAGAAGCTGCTAAAGAAAATAAAGGTCCTTAAGAATTCCGGCGAGCGGACGAAAAAGCTCATTGAGATGGCTGACCAGTACCATGAGGCAGTCTTGTTTTTCCTGAGGAATAAGAGCAAGATTTATGCTGTTATTGCATTTACCGTGGTCCAGCGGTGCAGCGTGTTCTTTTTGACCTGGCTGATTTATAAGGGGCTGGGGCTTAGCGGGACGTCGGCGTTTACCGTGATGAGCTTACAGGCGGCGATTTACATAGCGGTTGACATGCTGCCGCTGCCGGGCGCCCAGGGCATCACGGAGATGATGTATAAGACCGCGTTTTCCCAGGTATTTACCGGGGCGACGCTGACAGCGTCCATGTGCGTCACGCGCGGGCTGAATTTTTATATGGTGCTGATTGTCAGCGCCCTGGTAGCCGCCTGGTGCCATTTTAAGTCACGGGTCGGGCGTGTTTTGCCTAAAGGCTGCGCTCCGGCGCAAAGCCCAAAGTGTTAATTCCTAATGTGCGCACATGTGAATGGAAGACGCCCTTACGTATTTGTCCCAAGGAATCCCCAGGCAAGCCTGGCGCTCCTTGGGACAAATTCATATTTGGTCCTTAAAACTGGTGATGTTCTGCGGAAAGCTCCCTGAGTATATTCCGTTTCATCTCAAACAGGTTGTCAGACAAATCCACATATACTTTGCTGGGGTTGGAGAAACGTTTCACCTCGTTCCAGAGCGTGTTTTTCTCCTGTTCGCAGTATTTTTGGATTTCCATTACGCTGGGGGACTCATAGACACATCTTCCCTTGTCAAATATCTGTACTGGCAGGCGGCGCATGGTATAGGCGCCGCCGATTAAGTTGGTGTATTTCCAAGTTTCCACGGGGTCAAAGATACGTAAATTTTTCTCACAGTCGAAAGTTTCGCCTTCCAGGCAGATTAAGTCTGCCTTAATTTTCCCAGAATCTTTTTCATAAATCCGGTAAATTGTCTTATTGCCGGGGTTTGTCACTTTTTCACTGTTCTCGGAAAGCTTAATCCTGGGCGCAAAATTGCCCTGTTCATCCAAAGTGGCGGCGAGCTTATATACGCCGCCGAAGGCGGGGGTGTTTTTTGAGGTAATCAGGTTGGTCCCCACGCCCCAGGATGTGATGGCTGCGCCTTGTGCCTTGAGGTTTTCAATGAGGTATTCGTCCAAATCATTGGAGGCGGAGATAACGGCGTCCGTAAATCCGGCTTCGTCCAGCATCCTGCGCGCCTGCTTGGAGAGGTACGCGAGGTCGCCGCTGTCCATGCGGATGCCGTAGTTGGTGAGCGGTATATTCTGCTTACGCATTTCCCTAAATACGCGGATGGCGTTGGGTATGCCGGATTTTAGGGTGTCGTAAGTGTCCACGAGCAGGATGCAGGCGGAAGGGTAGTATTTGGCGTATGTCTGGAAAGCTGTGTATTCGTCAGGGAAGCTCATAATCCAGCTATGGGCGTGCGTGCCCTTCACTGGCACGTCAAACAGCTTGCCGCAGAGGACGTTGGACGTGCCGCAGCATCCGCCGATTATGGCGGCCCTGGCCCCATAGATGCCTGCGTCCGGCCCTTGTGCGCGGCGCAGGCCAAATTCCATGACCCCGTCGTCCCCCGCTGCATAGCAGACGCGTGCAGCCTTGGTGGCGATTAGGCTTTGATGGTTTAAGATATTCAATATGGCAGTCTCAATGAGCTGTGCCTCCATGATGGGGGCGATTACTTTTATCAGGGGTTCCCGGGGGAAAATGACTGTGCCCTCAGTGACGGCATAAATATCGCCGGAGAAACAAAACGTCCTCAGATAATCCAGGAAATCTTCTTCAAAAATTCCCAATGACTTGAGATAAGATATATCTGAAGCATCAAAGCGAAGGTGTTTAATGTAATCAATAATCTGCGCAAGCCCGGCAAAGATGGCATAGCCGCCGTTGTCTGGGTTCGTACGGTAGAAAGCGTCAAATATGACAACGTTTTTGTTGCCGGTTTTAAAATATCCCTGCATCATAGTCAATTCATACAAATCAGTCAGCAGGGTCAGATGTTCTGCGTTCATGGAGATGGCTCCTTTCGTCTGGTTTTACAGGGAATGCCAGTGCATTTGTTGTTACGCCTTAAGGCGCGGGGTTTTTGCTTAACCCATAGTATACCATTTGCAGCTTGTGGCTGCAACCGGACTTAGAGTGTGATTTATTTGTGATTTGTATGCAGGAACCCTTTTATTTTGTTTGAAAATATGGTATTCTGTTTCTATTGTTACTTTCCGGGCGCCGCTTGTAAGCCTATGGCTTTGCCGTTTTATGGGGGATGGATGGCCCGGGCAGCTATTTATATTATCAGAAAGAAAGGTAAATGTTTATATGAAGAGGAAGATGACAGCATTTTTAATTGCCGTATGTGCAATGTCGCTGATTGGCGGCTGCGGCGCAAAAGAAAAGACCGATGAGGGGCAGAAGGCAGAAGAGGGGCAGGCGACAGAAGAGGGAGCGCAGGCTTCCGGCGGCGAGACAGGTTCAGAATCGTATGATGTGGACGAATGTGTGAAACTAGGGGATTACAAAGGGCTGGAAATCACCCTTGGCACGTATGAGGTGAAGGATGAAGACGTCAAGAGCAATATCGAGAGCACGCTTGCCTCATACCCGAATTATGTAGATACGGATAAGGACACGGTAGAAGAAGGGGACATTGCAAATATTGATTATGAAGGGATAAAAGACGGCGTGGCGTTTGACGGCGGGACGGCGCAGGGCGCCAACCTGGAAATTGGCTCAAACAGTTTTATTGACGGGTTTGAGGATGGGCTGGTCGGCAAGAAGGTTGGGGAAGATGTGGAATTAAACCTGACGTTCCCGGAGGATTACGGAAATACGGAGCTGGCAGGGCAGGCGGTCGTATTTAAGGTGAAGATTAACAAGATTGTCAAAGAAGAGTATATGACGTACGACACGGTGACGGATGAGTTTGTGGAGAGCAACTTTGTCAATGACGGGTATAAAACCGTCGATGACTTGAAAAAAGGCGTCAGGGAAAAGTTAGAAAGCAACAATGAGACGCAAAAGGAGACGGACACACAGAACGCTGTCTTTGATAAGCTGCAGGAGAACTGCACGGTGACGCTGCCGGATGGCCTGCTGGACCAGAGGATACAGGAATATATGGATCAGTTTGAGGAAAACCTAAAAAATAATTATAATATGGAGCTTTCCGCTTACCTGAGCAGCGTAAATACGACGGAGGATGAATTTAACCAGCAGGTGCGCCAGTATATAGAGAACAGCTTGACGAACCAGTTAATCATGGAGGCGATTGCCAAGAAGGAGAACCTCGAAGCGGATGAGGAAGGTTATGCGAAGTACAAGCAGGATATTGTAAAGGATTTTTCCTATGAGAGTGAAGAAGCCCTGCTGGAACAATACGGCGAGGACTATGTGAAGAATGCTTATATCAGCGATAAGGCAGTGAATTTTGTTATTGATAACGCCAAAGTCACCTACGATGAAAAGGCGGCTGACGCGGCAGGTGAAGCAGGCACCGGCACGGCCGCGGCAGATGAGGCAGGGACTGACGCGGCTGCATCAGATGAGGCAGGGACTGACGCGGCTACGCCGTAGGGGAAGAATGGAAGAAGGAGAAAAGTTATGGAATTAACGAACATTAAGGATTTGTATCGGAAAAAGGAAGAATACCTGGACCAGGAGGTGAGCGTGGGCGGCTGGGTACGCAGCATCCGCGGCTCTAAGAATTTTGGGTTCATGGTGGTAAATGACGGGACGTTTTTTGAGCCGCTGCAGGTGGTGTACCATGATAAGCTGCCTAATTTTGCAGAGGTTGATAAGTTAAATGTAGGCGCGGCGGTGATTGTGTCTGGTAAGCTGGTTGCCACGCCTAATGCGAAGCAGCCATTTGAAATCCAAGCCGATGAGGTTGTCATCGAGGGCAAGTCCACGCCGGATTACCCTTTGCAGAAGAAGCGCCACAGTTTTGAATATTTGCGGACAATTTCACATCTGCGTCCGCGCACCAATACCTTTGAGGCAGTTTTCCGCGTACGTTCCCTGATTGCTTATGCCATCCACAAATTTTTCCAGGAGCGGGATTTTGTCTATGTGCATACGCCGATTATCACCGGCAGCGATTGTGAAGGGGCAGGCGAAATGTTCCAGGTGACAACGCTTGATTTGAATAATATGCCGAAAAATGACGACGGGACTGTGGATTTTTCCCAGGATTTTTTCAATAAGCCAACCAATCTGACGGTAAGCGGGCAACTAAACGGTGAGACGTACGCGATGGCATTTAAGAATATCTATACCTTCGGGCCGACATTCCGTGCGGAGAATTCCAATACCACCAGGCATGCGGCGGAGTTCTGGATGATTGAGCCGGAAATAGCGTTTGCTGACTTGAAGGATGATATGGTCCTGGCTGAGAGCATGCTTAAATACATTATCAATTATGTGCTGGAACATGCCCCGGAGGAGATGCAGTTTTTCAATAACTTTGTGGACAAGGGCCTTTTAGAGCGGCTTCGCCATGTAGCAAGTTCTGAGTTTGCCCATGTGACTTATACAGAGGCGATTGAGATTTTAGAGAAAAATAACGATAAATTTGAATACAAGGTTTCCTGGGGGGCGGATTTGCAGACCGAGCACGAGCGTTACTTGACGGAGGAAGTGTTTAAGTGCCCGGTGTTTGTGACGGATTATCCCAAGGAAATCAAGGCGTTTTATATGAAGCTTAACCCGGATGGCAAGACAGTTGCCGCTGTGGACTGCCTGGTGCCGGGGATCGGCGAGATTATTGGCGGGAGCCAGAGGGAGGACGATTACGACAAGCTTTGCCAGCGCATGGAGGAATTGGGGTTGGATAAAGAAGATTACGGTTTCTACCTTGATTTGCGTAAATACGGCACGGCAAGGCATGCAGGCTTTGGGCTTGGCTTCGAGAGGTGCGTGATGTATCTGACTGGCATGACGAACATCCGTGATGTGGTTCCGTTCCCGCGGACAGTAAATAACTGTGAATTGTAATCAGTAAGGGCTTTATGGGAAACGGCAAAAGACTTTGTTTTTGGCGTTAAGCGCGCCGGTTTTTACTGCCCTGAATGTAAGAGGGCGCTGCAAAGGGCGGTTCATATTATATGAATCCAGCTCTTTGCAGCGCTCTTTTACGTGCATTGTTGGGCTTCCATTTCAGAGATTGCGGACAAAAAAGCATCCTGGATGGTGGTGTGGCTGTCTTCCCCCAGCAAAGGCAGGTTTGCGGAAGGGATCATGCCGCCCGCCATGGAAGGATGCCCGCCGCCATCGCCGTAGGGCGCAAGAACCCGGGCGATGAGGCTGCCGGCATGGATTCGTTTCTGCTCGCTGCGGATAGAAAAGCGGATGCCGTCCGTCTGCATGGCATAGATTACCGCAATGTCCACAACGTCCAGTGATAAGATAAAGTCTGAAATTATGGCAATCAGCGCTGGAGCACAGTTAAAGGGGATATAGGCGAAGCCTGTCCGGTCAAAAATCTGTATATTCTGGATGGCGGCCCCATATGCCTGGAGGTCGTTAAATTCCATGGTGTTGCAATACATGTCGGAGACTAATTCCCAGTCTGCATGAGAAAAAAGGAAGGACAGCATTTCTGTGTCCAATGTGGTTGTCCCCCTGGTAAAGTCAGCGGTGTCCATCTTGATGCCGTAGGCGAGCGCGGCCGCGCATTTCGGCTCAATAGGGGTGTCCGTGCTCTGGAAATAAGATGCAATCAGGCAGGAACAGGAACCTACCGGGCGGATATCCTGGTAAAGGTAGTGATTGGTGAAAAAAATGGGATGGTGGTCGATGCAAGCTACCTCATCGCCGATTAAGTCTGTGACGTTGCTGTTTTTTTTCTGGGAATCTACCAATACGATGTAATCGGCCTCGGTCATGTCCGGCACGTCATTTTTGGAATACATGGTAATGCCAAAGGTTTCCAGCATCTTTTTGACGCTGAGCCGGTCAATCTTTCCGTCATAACATAAGGTGGCGGGGACGCCGTGGTATGCCAGGAAATTTTGCAGGCCGAATGCGCTGGCAATGGCGTCCGGGTCGGGAAAGTTGTGCGTCTGTATATAAACGGTGTGGTTTTTCAGTATTTCAACTAATTTCAGTGGGTTCATGAATTACTACCTCCTCTTGCCAATCTGTTTTTGTGGCTCCGGTACGAGGCATCAGGGCTCCTCCTAGCTTCGATTTGCTTTTTTGCCTGTTCAAAGAGACCTAAGGAATCCCCCCACTACGTGGGTCCCTCCTTTGGTCAAATCCTCTTGCCAATCTTAACATAATTTCTTGAAAAAGTCACCATCTTTTGCTATTATGCTTTCAGGAGGAAAGGGTTGTGCGAAAGAAATGGGTAGTATCGGCAAAAAGAGCAGATTTTAAAGGGATAGCCAAACGTTTCCACATAGACCAGGTGACAGCCAGAATTATCCGCAACCGGGAGGTTGTGGGCGATGAGGCTATGGAGGAGTACCTTCATGGCTCCCTTGCGGACCTCAATGACCCTGCGCAGATGAAGGATATTATATTGGCGGCCAGGATGCTGCAGGAGAAGATTATACAGGGAGGGCATATCCGTATTCTGGGAGATTATGATATTGACGGCGTGCAGTCTGTCTATATCCTGTATTCGGCGCTGCTCCGCTGCCATGCCAAGGTTGACTATGTGATTCCGGACAGGGTAGCGGACGGCTACGGGCTGAATGAACGTCTGGTCCGCCAGGCAAAGGAAGATGGGGCGGACATGCTGCTGACCTGTGATAATGGCATTGCGGCTTATCAGGAGATTGCGCTGGCAAAGGAATTAGGCATGGAGGTAATTGTTACGGACCATCATGAGACGCCTTATACGGAGGATGCAAAGGGGAAGCGGGCATACCTGGTCCCCCCGGCGGATGCGGTGGTGAACCCCAAGCAGCCGGATTGCCCGTATCCATTTAAGGAGCTGTGCGGCGCGGCGGTTGCCTTTAAACTGGTCCAGTCGCTTTATGCGAAGCTGGGGCTGCCGGCAGGGGAAGCGCTTGCATATCTGGAAAATGCTGCATTTGCCACGGTAGGCGACGTTATGGATTTGCAGGGTGAGAACCGGGTGTTGGTTAAGGAAGGGCTGAAAGCTTTAAACCAGACAAGGAATTATGGTATGCGCGCCCTGGCCTTACGGAATAAGATCCCCTTAGGGTCGATAAAAGCATACCATATCGGGTTTGTGCTGGGGCCATGCCTTAATGCCAGCGGCAGGCTGGATACGGCAAAACGCGCGCTTTTGCTGCTGCTTGCAAAAGACGAATATCAGGCGGCGCAGTATGCAGATGAATTGTATGACCTGAATGCGAGCCGCAAAGAGCTGACAGAGCAGGGGGTTTTGCAGGCAAAAGAGATGGTAGAGCATATGGGGCTTAAGGAAGATAAAGTCCTGGTAATCTACCTTCCGGACTGCCATGAGAGCCTTGCGGGGATTATAGCCGGGCGCATCCGGGAGCAGTATAACCGTCCGGTATTTGTGTTGACGAAAAGTGAGGACGGCGTAAAAGGCTCCGGGCGTTCCATTGAGCAGTATTCCATGTATGAGGAGATGTCAAAGTGTAAGGAATTATTCACAAAATATGGAGGCCATCCGATGGCGGCGGGCTTGTCCCTGCCTATGGAGCATGTAGAGCTTTTTCGCCGACGGTTAAATGAGAATACAACATTGACAGAAGAAGACCTGTGTGGGAAAATTACGATAGACGTCCCCATGCCATTGTCTTACATTTCGAAGGACTTAGTCGAGGAGCTGGGTATATTAGAGCCATTTGGTAAATCTAACGAGAAGCCGGTATTTGCCGATAAGGATATTGAAATCTTATCCTTCAGTTTTTTGGGTAATAACCAAAACGTCTGTAAAATGCAGGTGAGGGGCAAAGGCTTTGCAGTGATGCCGGCGTTGTATTTTGGCGAGCCAAAGCGGCTGTTAAGTTTTCTTGAGCAAAAATATGGAAGCCAGGCGTTAGGGCAGGCGATGGCGGGCGGTGGCGGCAGTATGACAGCCTCTTTTGTATATTACCCGGAAATTAACAGATATAATGGAAGGGAGAGCATTCAGATTATAGTGAAAGATTTTTGTTGACTTTTGTTGGCAAATTAAAATACATATCGTTATAAAATTATAGAGGAGAAAGGGAAGAGCCATGTTTGGAATGACAAACCGGAAACAGGAGATTAGGGACAAAGAGCAGGAATTAGCAATATGCCAGGCAGCTTTGGAGCAGGCGGAGCAGCAGATAGGGAAAATGAGCCTGATGTGGATAGAGGCAGGGCAGCGGATTTCTCAGATAGAAAGGGAGCAGCGTGAGGTAGAGCGCCAGCTTAAGAAGATTACAACGGCGGCAGACGGCATCTCTAATGAATCACAGCGGCAGATGGAAAACCGTCAGAAGCTTTTGCAGCAGGCGGAAGAAATTGTGGGGAAGCAAGAAAGCCTCCGGGAAGAACATGGGCAGGCCCAGGAGGAAGCGAAGGGGATAGAAGCGGAAACCCCGGTTTCCCTGGTAAAAATTATAGCTCCCATTACTACGGAACTGAGCAATGGCATGGAAGAAATGCGCAAGATGTTAGAGGATGTGGTAGATCTTGGCAAGCAGATGGGAGTGTTGTCGCTAAATGCTGCCATCGAGGCAGGAAGGATGGGAGAAAGCGGAAAGAAATTTGTGGAGGCAGCAGAAGAAGTCCGCGGGATGTCAGACCAATACCAGCAGGCAACGGCAGCGTTGGCACAGCAGATGCAGATTGTAGGGATGAAATGGCAGAAGTCCAGGGCAGAGATAGAGGAAGTGGAGGAGCGCTTAAAGCAGCAGTTTGAACGGCTAGGGCAGGCAAGGAGCGCCTGCGTGTCTGTCGGGGAGGAAATGCTTGGTCTGCCAGTTGCAGAGCTTCAGGAAGAGATGGAACAAACCCTGGGGAACGAGTCTATACAGGAACAGTGTGAGGATATTTCAAAAAAGGTGGAGAAAGCAAAGCAGGATTTTGCACAGCAGAAGGAGAAATGGGACGGCCTGCGTAAGATAGCTGAGCAGGCGAAAACATTAGTGAAAGATATCCAGGGGTAAAAAGCAAGGCTGCATGGATATTTGATAAAAGCCGCATTCGGCGGCAGCAGAACGGAGATTTGTATGAAAAAGAGTATATTTGGGTTCCTGTCTTCGGATGGGAAGACGCAGATCCACGCGGTAAAATGGGAGCCGGACCAGGCGGGGGCAAGGGCTGTCCTGCAAATCAGCCATGGTATGATAGAATATGTCGAGCGTTATGAGGCATTTGCGGAATATTTGACAAAAAAGGGTTTCGTGGTAGCCGGGAACGACCATTTAGGGCATGGGGAATCCGTGCAGTCTCAGGAATTCTGGGGATATTTTGCACCCGAGCGGGGAAGCGACCTGGTGGTTGAGGATTTGCACCAGCTCCGCGATAAAGTCCAGGCTGAATACCCTCAGGCCCCCTACTTCATGCTGGGGCACAGCATGGGTTCTTTCCTATTGCGCAAGTACCTGTCTAAGCATGGGGCAGGTTTGTCCGGCGCTGTCATTATGGGTACTGGCACACAGTCAGACAGCGCAGTGAAAATGGGCAAGAGGGTTTGCAGGCTGCAGGCTCGTATCCATGGCTGGGGCCATCGCGGTGGTTTTGTGGAAAAGCAGGTGTTTTCGGGGAATAATAAGAAGTTTGAGGATGAAGGGCCAAGTGCCTGGCTGACAAAAGACAGGGACATTGTGGATGCTTACGTCAAGGAACCGCGATGTACCTTTCAGTTTACCCTGAATGGTTTTTATAACCTTTTTGATACCATTTATTATATTAACCAGCCTGCGCATATACAGATGATCCCCAAAGACCTTCCGCTGTTCTTTGTGTCAGGGGAGGATGACCCGGTAGGCGATTATGGGGCAGGCGTGAAGAAAGCGTATGGGGCTTATCAGCAGGCGGGTATCAAAGACATAAGTTTAAAGCTGTATCCAACCGACCGCCATGAGATATTGAACGAGCTGGACCGCGAAAATGTATATGAGGATATTTACAGGTGGTTACAGGAACATCTGTAAAAATAATTTGTACAGGAACGTACAGGAATGGAGGAAAATATGAAGAAGAGCATCAAAAGGTGGGTTGCGCTGCTGGCAGTATGTATTTTTGCTGTCCTGCCGTCAGCAAGCGCCATGGCGTCAGGACCTGCGGACGGTGGGGAGCAGTACGCCCAAAATGATGAAGCAGGCGAACAAATGCCGGAGGGCGGCGGGATTCCTAGGGAAACGCAGCCAGAGGACGATGTAAAATCAGAGGAAGCAAAGGACGCTTCCGGGCAGGAGGGGGATCATGCAGATACAGGGGAGGCAGTGGACGCTTCCGGGCAGGCCGGGGAAGTGACAGAGCCAATTACAAAAGAAGATAAGCCGTACCTTGCGCTGGGGGCGAACCTGACTGCGGAACAGCAGGCCGTAGTGCTGGGGCTTTTGGGCATTAATCCTGCGGAGCTTGCCGACTATGATGTGATTTATATCACAAATGAGCAAGAACACCAATACTTAGGGAACTATGTAGACGCCAGCAAGATTGGCACGCGTTCCCTTTCTTCCGTGCTTATCGTGAAAAGGGAGAAGGGGCATGGGATCAACATTACGACAAAAAATATTTCTTATTGCACAATCGGTATGTATAAGAATGCCCTGATTACAGCCGGGATTACGGATGCAGATATTATTGTGGCTGCTCCTACTTCTATTTCAGGGACGGCCGCCCTTGTGGGGGCCATGAAAGCATATTCTGATATGACCGGGGAGGAAGTTACGGAGGAGAGCATGGACACAGCGTTAAACGAGCTGGTCCTTACCGGGGATTTGGCGAAAAAAATGGGCGATTCGCAGAAGGTAGAGGAATTGATTGCCTACCTGAAACAGGAAGTGCTCTCGAAAGGCTTGAGCGACGAAGGGGAAATCCGCGAGGTGATTGGCAAAGCCTGTGAAGAGTTCGACATTACCCTTTCGGAGGATGAGGTTTCGCAGCTAGTAGAGCTGCTTAAGAAAATAGGGCAGCTTGACCTCGACTGGGACTCCATAAAGAACCAGGCGGAAGAATTATATAATAAGCTTTCTAAGATTGACGCCGGAGGTTTTTTCGATAAGGTCGCCGGGTTCTTTCAATCTGTCTTTGATTTCTTCAAGGGGCTGTTTTCCTAAATAAATGGTTGGTAAGGTGTATGAGGCCAAAAGCCGGGACCTGGCAAGGTCCCGGCTTTTAATTGAAATGCTTCGAATACGGGAGAGGTTAAGGTTTTGCCATAATATTCCGATATAAATAAATATTATATATACTACATACGAAAGATGCAAGAGGTGTTAAGAATATAAAGAGCTAAGGGAGAAGGCATATATGGTTATACAGCATAATTTACAAGCAGCAAATGCGAATCGGATGTTAGGCAGCGTAACGTCCAAACAATCTAATTCAATAAAGAAGTTATCTTCTGGTTATCGGGTTAACAGCGCTGCGGATGATGCTGCGGGTTTGTCCATTTCTGAGAAAATGCGTTCCCAGATCCGGGGGTTAGGGAAAGCATCCAATAATGCGCAGGACGGCGTTTCCCTGATTCAAGTGGCGGAGGGCGCGCTTGGCGAAGTCCATTCCATCCTCCAGAGGATGAACGAACTGGCTACGCAGGCGGCGAATGACACGAATACTACGGTTGACCGCGACGCCATCAAAAAAGAGATTGACCAGTTGGGAATGGAGATAGACCGTGTTGCCAGTGCAACCCAGTTTAATTCCATGAACCTTTTGGACGGTTCCTTTAGGGGCAAGAACCTTCAGGTAGGCGCGCTTTCCGGGCAGGGCATTGAGGTTGAGATAAAGGCAATGGACACGCATGCCCTGGGACTGTCGCTGGTGTTTGATAACCCAAGCAGGCTTGACACAATATTGGAGTCAGTGCCATCTATTGATTATATAGAGATCATTGATGAAAGGGATACCGCATATTTGAACTGGATGTCATATGATGTGGCGACTGGCAAGAAGAACATTTATAACCCTAAGCAGAACCTTTTTGTCAATTCCTATGAGAATGCAGGAAGGACAATGAAACTGGTGCAGAATGCAGTCAACCTTGTTTCCGAGATGCGCTCTTCCCTGGGGGCGACACAGAACCGTTTGGAACATACGGTCGCCAACCTTGATAATATTGCCGAAAACACAACTTCTGCGGAGTCTAGGATACGTGATACGGATATGGCGCAGGAAATGGTTGCATATAGCACGAATAATATTCTGATGCAGGCGGGGCAATCAATGCTTGCGCAGGCGAACCAGAGCAAGCAGGGCATATTGTCGCTTTTGCAATAAATAAAATGATGGCGGGGGGTTAGCTCGCAATGGTACGGGAAGCTGGGAAAAAGGATTTAGAGGGGATTTTAACATTGTATCTATGCCTGCATGAGAGTTCTATCCCTGAACAATCAGAGCGTTTGTCCAACACCTGGGAACAGATTTTAGAGGATAGGAACCACCACCTTATAGTAAACGAGGTTGCTGGGAAAATTGTTTCTTCTTGCGTGTGTGTTATCATCCCCAATTTGACAAGGGGCGTGCGTCCGTATGCGTTTGTGGAAAATGTTGTTACCCATACAGGCTGCCGAGGGCAGGGTTTCGCGTCAGAATGCTTAGAATATGCAAAGCAGATAGCAATGCAGCAGAATTGTTATAAGATGATGCTGCTGACGGGAAGCCAAAAAAAGGAGACACTGGATTTCTATCGGAATGCAGGCTACAATAGTACAGACAAGACGGCGTTTATCCAGTGGCTTGATATGTAATACTTATAGTTAACGGCAGCCCTGTATCAAATCATTTTCGCATAACGCTAAGAAGCAGTAGGGATTTTCTGACTCTTTTAATGTTTGGCAGATATTTGTATAATAGACTATTACAAATTTTTGTCTACTTCAAGAAAAGGGGGTCAATTCAAATGAAACAAGACGAATACTGGAACAGTGTGTCAGGGAAGAAAGAGTTTACAACTCCATTTCAAGCAGAAGCTTTTTCAAGATATGTAATAAGAGAAAGCCGTATTCTTGACGTAGGATGCGGATATGGACGGACGCTTGATGAATTATACCATAATGGCTATCGGAATTTGATAGGGCTTGACTTTTCAAGCGGTATGATAGGCAGAGGAAAGCAACAGTTTCCATACCTTGATTTAAGGGTAAAAGAAAATGCTGCAATCGCTCTGCCGGACAGAAGCGTTGACGCGGTTATACTTTTTGCTGTTTTAACCTGCATACAGACCAACGGGGAACAGGAACAGCTATTGAGAGAAATTAAAAGGGTGCTGAAACCACAGGGGATTTTATATGTAAATGATTTCCTGCTGAATACAGATGAGCGCAACCTTTCCCGTTATGAAAAATTCAAAGAAGCCTACGGTATCTATGGCATATTTGAATTACCAGAGGGCGCAGTTTGCCGTCACCATGATGAAGCATGGATAAAACAGCTTTTAAGCGACTTTTCAGAGTTGGAATATAGCCATTTGACTTTTACAACCATGAACGGCCATAAGTCGAATGGTTTTTATTTTATAGGGGAGCTGCACAATATATAAGGCAATTTTCCTTGATATTGATGATACAATGTTCAATTTTGAAAAGTGCAGCCGGGAGGCGTTAAAAGCCGCTTGTACTATCTGTCCCTCCTTTACCGAGCGGAAAATGAATGAAGGTTTTAGGGCATACATTTCAACCGCATGGTTTTCTGTTTCACTTTCAGGCGATTTTCTTCGTTAAAACCCACCAGTATATCATGGTTCGCTTCCGACAGGTAATCCATGACGCCGTCAATGTCAGATTTCATGTTTTTTGGGCATTGGATGTACAAATGTTTGTTGGCAGTAATATGCAGCGTGTAGGAAATGCTAAAGTGGTGCCATAAAATTTTGTGCATGGTAGAATATTTGTAAATCCAGATAATTTCCTTTATGGGCACTATGGCGGCGCCGTAGTTGGCAAGCACGATAAAGAAATGTTCTGTGATAAACATGTCCTCCGTTGCTAGCTGCGGCAGCGTGGCAAGCTCTTCTTCTGCCTGTGCCAACAGGGCTGACGGTTTGCCGAAACGTCTAAGCTGGCGGCAAGCGGGGGAAAGGGTCGGCAGGCATATATAGAGTATGCAAAGGAGCGTGGAGATAAGGGCATATGCGCCTGTCGCGAAATAAAGCCCCACCAGCAAAGCGCTTGAGGTTAAGCGGAACGCCGGCTCGCTGATAAAATAATTGCTGGTCTTCTGGGAGATCCCTTCTTTTGTCCAATTTAAGTCCTGGGATAAATGTTCCAATAAAGCGTCATAGGCAGCGTCCCTTTTGAGGACACGTCCACGGATCTGCACAGAGCTTATTTGGGGCAGCCCTTCTTCGCAGGTGCGGGGGCTTAACAGGACAATCACGCATTCTTTGTCCTGTAAGGTATAATAATAGTAACCGTTGGTCCTTCCAAAAGAGCTGTTTGTGTACCCGGTAAAATACAGGTTCTCTAATTTTGCAGAGACGTAAGAGGAATGTGCATTGCTGTAATCCGGGAGGTTATCAAGCCTGTCAAGGACAGGCGGGAATAAAATGTCATACAGCGGCAGAAGCAGCCACAGGGCTGCAAGGATGATCAGATACAGGATAGGGGGAACCAGGCGCCGCCGGAACACACGCCGGAGATGTTTGGGAATGTAATGTCCTAAATTTTCAGTCATGGAAGCTCCTTATGCCATACCGTTTTCCGCAAGGCGGTAAAACGGTAAGTCTTTGAATGGTTTGCCAATATAGCTAAAAACAGTATACGTTTTTTGGTTAAAAGAATCAAGGGCGGCTGCAATTGACTTTTGCAAATAAAGTTGGTACGATATTGCATATGGATTTGACCTGAGGAGAACCAGCTATACAAAGGAGCGTCCTGAGGCCTTATGGCAGCCCTAAAGGATTAAAATGGAGATAGGAGTAACCTATATGGATGCATACAGCGGATTTGCAGAAGTTTACGATATGTTTATGGATAATGTGCCTTACCTGGAATGGGGCCAATACCTAGTCTCTCTCTTGCAGGAATACCGGATATCCCAAGGGCTTGTGCTTGATTTGGGATGCGGCACGGGGAAGATGACGCGGCTTTTGGCGCAGGCAGGCTATGATATGATTGGCGTGGACAATTCACAAGAAATGCTGCAGGTTGCCCGTGAAAGGGAAGGGGAGTCTACGGCTATTTTATATCTCTGCCAGGACATGCGTGAATTTGAATTATATGGGACGGTGCGGGCGGTGGTATGCGTCTGCGATTCCCTTAATTATATCTTAGAGGAAGAAGGGCTGCTTTCCGTATTTTTGCTGGTGAATAATTACCTTGACCCAGGAGGCTTGTTTATTTTTGACATGAATACTCTCTATAAATACAGGGAAATATTAGGGGAGGGCACAATTTGTGAGAACCGCGAAGAGGGAAGCTTTATCTGGGAGAATTTTTACGATGAAGGGGAGCAGGTCAACCAGTATGATTTGACGCTGTTTGTCCGTGAGGGCGAAAGCGGGGATTTGTACCGGAAATACGAAGAAACGCATATCCAGAGAGGGTATGGGCTGCGGCAGGTGCAGGAACTTTTAGAAAAGGCAGGCATGGAATTTGTGGCAATGTATGACGCATATACGAAGGAGCCGGTGCGTGAGGAGAGCGAGCGTGTCTGCTTCATTGCCAGGGAACGGGGGAAATGACAGGTTATGGGTAAATACAGAGACTATTTAGTGAGGGCGACCGCGGCGGACAAGCAAATCCGCGCATTTGCAGTGTCGTCCAGGGATCTAGTGGAACAGGCGAGGAGTTACCACAATACAAGCCCGGTGATTACGGCTGCGCTCGGCAGGCTGCTTACCGGGGGCGTGATGATGGGGTGCATGATGAAGGGCGAGGATGACCTTCTGACTTTGCAGGTAAAGTGTGCAGGGCCAGCCAAAGGGATGGCAGTCACAGCAGACAGCAAAGGGAACGTCAAGGGCTATCCCCAGGCTGCGGATGTGATGCTGCCGCCCAATGCCAGGGGCAAGCTGGATGTTGGAGGAGCGCTTGGGCCGGGTATTTTAAGCGTAATCAAGGACATGGGCATGAAAGAGCCTTATGTGGGGCAGGTTGAACTAAAGACTTCGGAGATTGCAGAGGACTTGACGTATTATTTTGCGACTTCCGAGCAGGTTCCTTCCGCTGTGGGGCTGGGCGTTTTGATGAACCGGGACAACACGGTCAGGCAGGCGGGCGGGTTTATTATCCAATTGATGCCATATACGGATGAGAAGGTGGTTTTGGCCCTGGAAAAGAAGGTTGCCGAGGTTACGTCAGTGACAGATTTGCTGGAGCAGGGGATGGAGCCGGAGCGTTTGCTTGAGAAGATGTTAGGTGCGTTTGGCGTGGAGGTCACTAAGAAAATCCCCGTGCAGTATTTGTGCAATTGCTCCAAGGAGCGCGTTACGCGCGCCATAGCCAGTATCGGGAAAAAGGATATCCAGGAGATGGTCGATGCAGGCGAATCTATAGAGGTGAACTGCCAGTTTTGTGATAAGCGTTATGTGTTTACCCCGCAGGAACTCCAGGGCTTGCTGCGGGAAAAGAAATAGTTTAGCGTTTGGCATGCGATTTGCGTCCTTCTGTCGCAGATAGCCAGCAAGCGCCAATATCAGAAAGGAGCCAGCCAGTGAAGGATGGATTTGTCAAAGTGGCGGCAGTGACCCCCAAGATACGGGTTGCCGATCCCATATATAACAAAGAAAAGATTATGGAGAAAATTGAAGAAGCGGAGAGGCAGCGTGCTGTGGTCGTTGTCTTCCCAGAGCTATGCATCACCGGTTACAGTTGCGGAGATTTGTTCTTCCAGGATACCTTGTTAAGGGAGGCCAAGCAGGCGCTGGTGCAGATAGCCGAGGGCACTGCCGGGAAAAATATGCTGGTGTTTGTGGGGCTTCCGATTGCATACCGGGGAGGGCTTTACAATGTGGCGGCGGCTCTTTCGGGCGGCAGGGTTTTGGGGCTTGTGCCTAAGCAATGCATCCCTGGCTATAATGAGTTTTATGAGACGAGGCATTTTACCCCGGGGATGGAGGAGCCTGTAGAGGTATTGCTTACGGAAAATATGCGCATCCCCATGGGCGGGCGTCTGCTCTTTTCGCCTGACTGCCTGCCGGAGCTAAAGGTTGCCGCGGAAATCTGTGAGGATATCTGGTCGCCGAAGCCGCCCAGCATCTCCCATGCGCTTGCCGGGGCGAACCTGGTTGTGAACCTGTCGGCGAGCAATGAGCTGACGGGAAAAGACTGTTACCGTAAAAGCCTGGTAGAAGGGCAGTCCGCGCGCCTTGTCTGCGGGTATGTGTATGCGAGCGCAGGGGATGGGGAATCCACGCAGGACGTCGTCTATTCTGCCCACAATATGATAGCGGAAAATGGGGTCATTTTAGCCGAGGCAAAACGCTTTAAAAACCAGTCCGTCTATGCGGAGCTGGACATACAGAGGCTGAATGGGCAGCGCAGGCGCATGACGACGTTTCGCGGGGAGAAGGGGAATTATCAGGAGATAATGTTCCATTTAAAGAAGGAAGAGACAAAGCTTACACGTTTTATAGATCCGGCGCCGTTTGTTCCCGGCAAGGATGAAGAACGCAGGAAGCGTTGTGAGGAAATTTTGTCTATTCAGTCCATGGGGCTTAAGAAACGGCTGGAACATACCAACTGCCGATGTGCCGTCGTGGGCATTTCCGGGGGGCTGGATTCTACGCTTGCCCTGCTTGTGGCCGTGCGCGCCTTTGATTTGCTCGGCATGAGGCGCAAAGGAATTTGTGCGGTGACAATGCCGGGGTTTGGCACTACCGACCGCACGTATGATAACGCTGTAAATTTAGTGCGCTGCCTGGGCGCGGAACTGAAAGAAGTGGATATCCGGGAGGCTGTGCGGGTACATTTCCGTGACATAGGGCAGGAAGAGAGCAGCCATGACGTCACATACGAAAATGGGCAGGCGAGGGAGCGCACCCAGATCTTGATGGATATTGCTAACAAACAGAATGGCATGGTGATTGGCACTGGAGATATGTCAGAGCTTGCGCTTGGCTGGGCGACCTACAATGGCGACCATATGTCTATGTATGGCGTCAATGCTTCGGTGCCTAAGACGCTTGTGCGCCATCTGGTACGCTATTATGCGGATACGTGCGGCAGCGCCCGGCTTACAGAAATCCTCCTGGACGTCTTAGACACACCGGTAAGCCCGGAGCTTTTGCCCCCAGAAGATGGGCAGATTTCCCAAAAGACGGAGGACCTTGTGGGACCGTATGAGCTTCATGATTTCTTTTTGTACCATATGCTCCGGCTGGGCTTTGGCCCGGAGAAAATTTTCCGTCTTGCCGTGCGTGCATTTTGTGGTGCAGACGCTCCATGTGGGAACCGGTATACGCCGGAAATTATTTTTAAATGGGAAAAGATATTTATCCGCAGGTTTTTCACCCAGCAGTTTAAACGTTCCTGCCTGCCTGACGGGCCTAAAGTCGGCACCGTGGCAGTCTCGCCGCGCGGGGATTTGCGGATGCCGAGCGACGCCAGCGCAGACCTTTGGCTTGCGCGTTTGGAAAAGTGCAGACCGTAACAGTTTGCTTCACGCTCCTTGAACAGTTTGCCCGCAAAGTGGGCAAGAAGCGTCTTGCGTATGCGGCAAGCGTATTTTATAATATTTTTATAGAATATTTCCGGTTTGTTAATTGCAATTTCCATAAGAAGGCTTAGAATAAGAAATATGTTTGGATATATTATTGTAAATAAGCCGGAAATGAAATTTAAAGAATTTGATATCTACCAGTCTTATTACTGTGGGCTGTGCAGGGCGCTGAGGGACCGATATGGCGGGCTGGGGCAGATGACGTTAAGTTATGATATGACGTTTGTGGTCTTGCTGCTTACCAGCCTTTACGAGCCGGAGACGGTGAAAGGTTACCAGAGATGCCTGGCACATCCCTTGGGGAAGCATCCTGCCATGGTGAATCAGTTTTCAAGGTATGCAGCGGACATGAACCTTTTATTGTCATATTATAAATGTTTGGATGATTGGCAGGATGAACGCAAGGTTTCTAAGAAAGCGATGGCAGCCGCCCTAAGGGCGCGGGTTCAGAAGGTGGCTGAGGCTTACCCCGGGAAGGACGGCCTTATCCGTCATAAGATGGAACAGATTCACCGCTGTGAACAGGAGCAGTGTACGGACCTTGACGAGGCGTCCGGGCATTTTGGGGAAATCATGGCCCAGATCCTGGTATACCGTAAGGATGAGTGGGAGCAGGACTTACGCCGGATGGGTTTTTTCCTCGGTAAGTTCATTTATCTGTTGGACGCCTTTGAGGATGTGGAGCGGGATGCGAAGACAGGGAATTACAACGTGTTTGCGCAGGAATGCCGGAAGGAAGGTTTCGCGCAGCGCACAGAGCAGGTTTTAAGCATGATGATGGCGGAATGCTCGCGGGCGTTTGAGCGATTGCCTATTGTGGAGAATGCAGGGATTTTGCGAAATATTTTATATTCCGGCGTATGGAGCCGTTATGAACTTGTAAAACGCGAACGGGAAGGAAAGCAGCATGTATGATCCGTATGCAGTCCTTGGGATATCGAGGAATGCCACTGATGAAGAAATTAAAAAAGCATATCGCTCCCTGAGCCGCAAATACCACCCGGATGCGAACGTCAATAACCCGCATAAGGAGCAGGCGGAGGAGAAGTTCAAAGAAATCCAGCAGGCTTACCAACAGATTATGCACGAGAAGGAACACGGGAACTCTGGCGGTTATGGGAATTCTGCATACGGACGGCCGGGAGGCGGTACATATGGAGGCTTTGGAGATTTTTTTGGCGGGTTTGGACAGACGGGGAGCGCACAGGAGCAGGATTCGGAAAGCGCCTATAAGCGGGCGGCGGAGAACTATATCCGCAGCGGGCATTACCGGGAAGCGTTTCATGTGCTGAATGGCATCAAGGACCGTGATGCTTACTGGCATTATTTAAATGCTATAGCTAATTCCGGTATTGGCAATAACGTGGCGGCAATGGAATCTGCGCAGCGCGCATTAGCTATGGAACCGGGCAACCGGCAATACCAGCAATTGTATGCCAGCCTTCAGAATGGCGGAAGCTGGTATTACGGCCAGCGGCAGAGCTATGGGAGCCCGATCGGCGACGGGAGTAATTTTTGCCTCAAGCTGTGCTTAGCCAACATGATATGCAATCTGTGCTGCGGCGGGGGGTTTTGCTGCGGCAGGCCATATATTTAGCGGCAGGTTTCATCGGCTGTGAGCATAGAGTATGGGGTTAAGACAAGGGTAAAAATAAATAGCAGGTGAGCAGGATGGATTATATGGTGCTGTATTCCAGCAAAACCGGGAATACCAAGAAGGTTGCCACTGAGGTTTTCAGCGCGCTTCCAGGTATGTCCAAGGATATGCAGAGCATAGATGAATATAGGGGCAAGGAAGCGGATGTGTTCTTTATTGGGTTCTGGGTTAACCGGGGCACTTGCGACATGTCGGTGATTGATGCGATGTCAAAGCTGCATGGCAAGAAGGTTGCGCTTTTTGGCACCTGCGGCATGGGCAGTGACGCGCAGTATTACAAGAGCATAGAGAAGAAAGTCAATGTATGGATACCAGATGACTGTGAATATTTGGGCATGTTCCTCTGCCAGGGGAAGATGCCGATGCAGGTTCGGGAGAATTATGAGATTACCAGGGAGGACCCCAGGCAGGAAGCCTGCCGCAAGAAGCTGCTGCATAATTTTGACGAGGCTTTGTTCCATCCCAATGATGCAGACCTGGCGGATGCCAGGGCTTTTGTAGAACGGGTGCTGGAAAAATAAAGTAACCGCCCATCACAAGAAATCCGCTTTGCTCCCGCTTTGTGGTCCCCTCCTCATGCCTAACGCTAACTTTGCCCTTATTGATTGACAAAGCATGAAATATGCTGCAATATGGTATATATCCGGTGGTTATTAACCATTGGATAGGAGGATTTGCTGTATATACATGTGGAAAGGATCAATCATTATGAATGCAAAGAAAAGGAAGGCGAACCATGTTATTCAATCTATTTCCAGGCTTGTGGACATGGAGTATGAGCCCCAAAACGGAGAACTGAATAATATCCACCGACGCCTGATGGAGGGGCGCAGGGAGTTTGAGCAGGCGGCCACAAAGACGATGGAGGCAGTTATCCATATGAGCGCCATGGACTTAACGCTGGAGACAAATGTTGCCACGGTAGAGCAGATTAATACTTCAATTTCATCTGCGGTGGACACGATCAGCGGGTCGGCGGATTCTACAGCTCACATTGCCTCGGAAGTCTCAAAGGCGCATGAAAACCTGACGGCGACGATTATTGAGGTTTCCGATGAATCCGGCAAGATTATGGAGGGTATACGCAGTTGTGAAAACGAGCTTACTTCCATAACGGGATTGTCCTCCTCGGCTATTACCACTGCCAAGGAGATGAAGGCGGATATTTATGGGCTGATTGATATTATCCAGCACATGAACGAGGCTATTGAGGCGATTAATTCCATTTCCGCACAGACGAACCTTTTGGCGTTAAATGCTTCGATAGAAGCGGCGCGCGCCGGGGAAGCCGGCAGGGGGTTTGCTGTTGTTGCGGAGGAGATACGCAGCCTTGCAGAGGAGACGAAGTCATTGACAGGGAGCATGGGCAGTTTTGTGTCCAGCATCCGGGAAGCTTCCCGTAAAAGCTCTGACAGCGTAGATACGACAGTTGCCGAATTGGGGCGTATCAACGAAAATATCCAGAATGTATGGAAGATTACCGGGGACAACCGCAAGGGCATGGACAATATTGCCGATTCGGTCTCTTCCCTGGCTGCTGTCAGCGAGGAAATCAGCAGTTCCATGAACGAATTGGACAACCAGATGCAGCATGTGAATGGCGAGTGCCAAAGCCTGAAAAACAATGCAGAGTCCCTGGCTGTTTCCAGCCATGCCATTGCCGAGCTGGTAGAGCCGTCGAAGATGATCGAAAAGCATTTGGAGGAATCCACGAAAATCATGGGGAGCATGGCGCAGGACGCGTTTTATATGTTAGATAACCAGGTTGTCCTTAACTGTTTGAACAATGCGGTAGAGGCACATAAAAATTGGCTGAATACGTTGAAGGATATTGCGCAGACAGGGGAATGCAGGGTATTGCAGACGGATTGTACGAAATGCGGGCTTGGTCGTTTCTATTATGCCTTTAAGCCCTCGAACCCGCAGATTGCGGATATCTGGAATGGGCTTGAAGGCAAGCACAAGACATTCCATTCTTTTGGGACGGAAATGGTTTCCGCTGTCCGTGCTGGGCATACGGATGTTTTGCAAGAGATTTACGAACAGGCCTATGAGTGTTCAGAGGATTTAATTGCTGATTTTCGCAAAGTGATTGATATTATTGAACGTTTATCCAAAGACAATATTCGCATTTTTGAAGATAATACTATCGTGGACTGACTTGTATGAATCATCACGAGGGGCGTTGCCGAAACCTTCTCAAGGATGTGGAAACGTTATCCGTTTTTAAGAAGGGCGATGGGCATTGCGCAATACATAAATTAATACTGGCACAAAGGAACATCAGTACGCAGGTTTTACGTACTGATGTTCCTTTGCCTTATAGGAAAGTGTGCAAGCCAATCCCCCATGAATGGGGACTATGAAGTGCCGTAGATACTTTTTCTCAAAATATTTGTTGACAAATAATATTATATGATGTATAGTATTAAACATAAAATAGTAATATAAAAAATATAATATTATAGAAGGGGTGATGGAATGGTATTTAATACGGGTGCAGCTCTTTTGGACGCCATTGTTCTTGCCGTTGTAAGCAAAGAGAAAGAGGGCACATACGGTTATAAAATAACCCAGGATGTCCGGCAGGCAATTGAAGTGTCGGAATCCACCCTGTATCCGGTGCTTAGGCGGCTGCAAAAAGATGGGTGCCTTGAGGTCTATGATATGGAATGCGGGGGCAGGAACCGCAGGTATTATAAGATTACGGACAGGGGCAGCGCACAGTTGGACTTGTACCAGACGGAATGGGTAACGTATTCTTCTAAAATTACAATGTTATTTTCGGGAGGAGAGCTGGCATGAGAAAAGAGGAATTTATGAAGCGGCTGGAAACGCTGCTGGCAGACATATCAGAAGAAGAGAGGCGCGAAGCGTTATCTTATTATTGGGGTTATTTTGAGGACGCAGGGGAGGAGAATGAAGAACGCATCCTTAGGGAGCTTGAGTCCCCGGAGAAGGTGGCGGCAACGATTAAGGCTGATTTGAAGACGGACCAGGGGATGGAATCCGCAGCTTTTACAGAGCGCGGCTTTGAGGACGCGCGGTTTGGGCAGGAACGCCAGGAGATTAACATCAAGGATAAGCCGGTCCAGGGACAGGGCGGAGCCTGGGAACAGGCGAAGCAGAAGTTTGGCAAAGGCAAAGAAGCTGTGGATGAAGACCGCACCTTGAAGATTGTGCTGATTGTAATTGCGGTTGTGCTGACCAGCCCCATTTGGCTAAGTATCTTGAGCGGGGTAGTTTCCGTGCTTATAGGGCTGCTTGGAGCAGTGGTTGGTTTCATCGGCGTGGCTTTTGTGCTTTATATAACAGGCGGCGTGATGTTTGGCATTGGGATTGGGGAGTTTGCAGTCGGCGGTGTCGCTGCAGGGTTCGCGTTGTTGGGGGCGTCGCTGTTAGTCTGGGCATTTGCCATACTGATAACAGTCTTGTGCGTATGGCTTTGCGGTAAGGGCATTCCATGGCTTTGGCGGGCGCTTGGGAAGCTTTGGAAACAGATATTTCCAGGAAAGGAGCAGGCGGTATGAAACATTTTATTAAATTTGCATTAATTTTGTCCCTGGTATTGGTAGTCCTTGGCAGTGTCTGCTGTACGGTCAGTTTTGGGATTGGCTTTAATTACAGTGATTTCTGGCAGGACGTGGAAGAGGGAAGGTACAGCTTTGGCCCTATTTCTACGGTAGGGGACGCAATCTGGCGCAATGGAGACAATTGGAGGGATGACGGCGTGAATTGGAGAAGTGCATCGACGAGCGAGTATAAGTTTAAATGGGACGGTGAAGGGCAGGAGCGAGTTACCGGGCTGGATTTGGATGTTTATTACGGAAAAGTGAGGATGGAGACGAGCGATAGCGATGAAGTCCAGGTGATTGTGGAGTACCGTAAGAAGAACCATCAGCGCAAGGTAGAAGCCTATAACGACGGAGGTATTTTGAAAATCCAGGAGACGGGGAGTAAAAGCAGCAGGAATAACGACAGCACCAGAATAACAGTCGGCATCCCGCGAGGGATGATGGAAGGGGCCCAGGCCTTGGAAATGATTTCCCTAAAGCAGGATGCCGGGGCGATTTATACAGATATGCCGCTGAAAGCAGAGAAAATCAGCATAAATGTCAATGCTGGGGAATGCTTAGCCTATGAAAGGCTGACGGCCTTGGCGGAATTCAGCGCCGATGTAGGCGCGGGGCAGATTGATTTGGAGGAGGTTGAGGCCCCTAAAGTGACATTGAATGCCGATGTAGGGCAGATTGATACAGAAGAGATTACGGCGGATGAGCTTTATATTGATTGTGGGATAGGCCAAATAGACGCGCAGGTAAGGGGCAGGGAGCAGGATTTTAATTATGAGGTTTCTTGCAGCATAGGCGAGGTGTCAATCGGTGACCACGATTTCCATGCGATTGGCGCTAAGAAACAAATAGATAATTCTGCGGATAAAACGATATGGGTAACTTGCAATATTGGGGAAGTGGATGTTTCCTTTGATGATTAGGCAATTGTTCCCCCAAAAATAAAGGTCCAGGGCTTTCAGGGTTTCCTGAAAGCCCTGGGTTTTTCTTCCCATGAAACGGGAATTTACACTGCGTTTGCGCGTTTCTTATAGGCGGCGGTAAAGAGAATTACAGAAAGGACCGTGTTGGCAGCCAGGATGCAGACGGTTTCTGCCCCAATATCAAGGATGTTTATCTGCGCGAGCATAAGGCTGATTTGCCCGGAGTAGGAGAATTTAGCTATTTTGGCAATGGCCTCATTAAAGAGCGACAGCATAGGCAGGA